>NZ_RAWQ01000114.1:0-33306 GCF_003668965.1 Corallococcus sp. AB030 | reverse complement strand
GCTCCGGAGCCCGGCGCCCGTGGCCCCCTCGGCGCCGGCCATGGCCGTGGCCATCAACCACCTGCGCCCCGCGGACGACTCGCTCTTCGAAGCGCCGGTGGCCGGCTTCGCGTCCGCCGCCAACTCCTTCGTGGAAGGCGAACACCGCGTCATCATCCACACCGTCGAAGGACAGGTGAAGCGCGGCACCATCCGCGACGCGGACCTCCTGGAGGACACCATCTCCCTGGAGCAGCAGAGCGGCTTCGCCCCGGAGCGCATCCCCGGCAAGCGCGTGAAGGCCATCTTCTTCATGCTCGCCGCGGGCGCGCGTCAGCCGCAGGCGGAGGGCTCGAAGATCCGCGTCACCTTCAACGACGGCCGCCAGGTGGCCGGCTTCTCCCAGGACTTCAAGGGCCCCACCCCGGGCTTCTTCGTCGTCCCCGCCGACACCCGCACCAACACCGCGCGCATCTTCATCTACCGCGCCAGCGTGCAGGCCGTCGCCGAGGGCTGAGCGTCCCCCCCGGGGGCGGCACCGCCCGCCCCCACCACGCACAAAAAAGAGGGGCCCCGGTCACCCGAGGCCCCTCTCTTCATTTCAAGACCGGGACGAAGACTACTTCTTGTCCGTGGCCGTCGGGGCCGCCGCCGCGTCCGGCTTCTTCGTGGTCTCCAGGTCCAGGGTGATGGTCACCTCGTCACCCACCGCCACGCCGCCAGCCTCCAGCGCCTTGTTCCAGGTCAGGCCGAAGTCGCTGCGCTTGATCTTCGTGGTCGCCACGGCGCCGCGGCGCACGTTGCCCCAGGCGTCCTTCGTCTCCGCCGTCGGGCCTTCCACGGCCAGCGTCACGGGCTTGGTCACGCCGTGCATCGTCAGGTCGCCCGTGACGTTCAGCTTGTCCTTGCCGGCCTTCGCCACCTTCGTGGACTTGAAGGTGATGGTGGGGAACTTCGCCGTGTCGAAGAAGTCAGGGCTCTTCAGGTGCTCGTCGCGCTTGGGCTCGTTGGTGTTGATGGTGGTCGCGTCGAGGGTCGCCTCGATGGTGGACTTGGTGATGTCCTTGTCATCCAGGTTGACGTTGCCCTTCACGTTGCTGAACGTGCCACGCACGTTGGACACCATCATGTGCTTCACGGCGAACTGCGCGCTGGAGTGCGACGAGTCGATCTCCCACGCGGACGCGAAGGCAAACGAGGGGGCGGCGACGGCGACCAGCGTGATGACGGACTTGAGCGACATCTTCATGGTGTGGACTCCTTGAGGTTGCGGACTGCGAGGTTCAGGCGCGCAGCGCGAAGCTGCGCATGGACAAGGTTCCGTGATGGAAGCCCTCGAACACCGGGGTGATGCGGTCCTCGGGGAGGGCAGCTCCGAGGACGAAATAAATGGGCAACCAATGCTCGGCAGATGGATGCGCAACCCGCGCATTCGGTGCATCCATCCATGACTGAAGCCCAAGGAAGTCACGTGCGGCAAGTTTTCCGGCGACCCACGCGTCGAACTCGGCGGCCCATGGTTCAACGGACGCCAGCTTGGATCTGAAATTCACCCGGCGCAGGTTGTGCACCACTCCGCCGCTGCCCATGAGCAGCACGCCCTCCGAGCGCAAAGGACGCAGCGCCTCGCCCATGCGCGCCACCTGCGCGGGCGTCGCGTCCGCCGGCAGCGCCACCTGCAACACGGGCACGCGCGCCTCCGGGAACGCATGCCGCAGAGGCACCCAGACGCCGTGATCCAGACCGCGCTCGCCATCCGCCACCGCGGGCACACCCGCGGAGGACAATCGCGCCACCACGTCCTCGGCCAGCGAAGGGGCGCCGGGCGGTGCGTAGCGCAGCCGGTACATCTCCTCCGGGAAGCCATGGAAGTCGTAGACGAGCGGCGGAGCGGCCATCGCCGTGACGTGCACGCGCGCGTCCGTCTCCCAGTGCGCGGACACCACCACCAGCGCCTTCACCGCGCCCACGCCATCCCCAAAGCGCTTGAGCGCCTGGGGATATTCGTCCGCGTCCAGCGCCGTCATCGGCGAGCCGTGCGAGACGAACAGCGCCGGCGCCACCTGCCGGACGACCGAGGGCCCAGGCCCCATCACTCCCGCCACCCCGGCGGCCGCCACGCCCTGCAGCACCTCGCGTCTGTCCACCCCGGTAGGCATCGTGGCGGCTTGTACAGCAACCCCAGGACCAACGCAGCCGACACGACAACCACTGATAATTGCTCGACATCCCATTCCAGCGCTGTGAAACGACTCTCAGATTGATAGAGATGCACCTCAGACTGAAACACCTGGGAGAGACGTCGTGGCGGGTCTGGAAGGTTTGGACTTGAAGGAGCTCCTGGCGCTCGAGCCGAAGGGCGGAGTCATCCGCTTCGCCGGGCAGCGGGCGCTGTTGATGGATCCGGTGGCGCTGGGCCTCCTGCGCAAGGAGCTCATCGGGATGCTGGGGATGACGGCCGCGCGCGGCATCTTCACGCGGCTGGGCTACGCGCACGGCTGGCGCACCGCGGAGGCGATGAAGACCGCGGTGCCGTGGACGGATGAAGCGGAGTGGCGCCGCTCGGGTGGCCGGCTGCACACGCTGATGGGCCAGGTGCGCGTGGAGCGCATCGAGCGCACGGACAAGGACGGACCGGAGCCCTTCGCGGAAGCGCAGTGGAGCGACTCCTATGAGGCCGAGCAGCACCTGCTCCACCTGGGCCAGGCCGAGGAGCCCGTGTGCTGGAGCCTCACCGGCTTCGCGTCCGGCTACCTGAGCTACTGCAACAACAAGCCCATCTACTGCGCGGAACTCAAGTGCGTGGGCAAGGGCGACGCGTTCTGCCACATCGTGGGCCGCCCGGAGGCGGAGTGGAGCGCCGAGTGCACGGAGTTCCTGCGCTTCTATGAAACGCAGTGCATGGAGGGCGTGCTCGGGCAGGTGACGGAGGCGCTGCGGCAGGCGGAGCGCAAGCTGCGCGCGAAGCGTCAGTCGCTGGCGCGCGTGTCCGGCGTGACGGAGGACCCGACGGGCATGGTGGCGCGCTCGGAGGCCATGCAGCGCGTGCTCAACCTGGCGCGCAGGTCCGCCAAGGTGGACACCACGGTGCTCGTCACCGGCGAGAGCGGCGTGGGCAAGGAGAGAATCGCCCGGCTCATCCACGACGAGTCCGGCCGCGCGCACAAGGCCTTCATCGCCGTGAACTGCGCCGCGGTGACGGAGAGCCTCCTGGAGAGCGAGCTGTTCGGCCACGCGAAGGGCGCCTTCACCGGCGCCACGCACGACCGGCCCGGCCTCTTCGAAGCGGCGCACGGCGGCACCCTCTTCCTGGATGAAGTGGGCGAGGTGCCTCCCGCCATGCAGGCCAAGCTCCTGCGCGCCCTCCAGGAGCGCGAGGTGCGCCGCGTGGGGGAGAACACCAGCCGCAAGGTGGACGTGCGCGTGGTGGCCGCCACCAACCGCGAGCTGGCCGAGGAGGTCCGCCTGGGCCGCTTCCGCCAGGACCTCTTCTACCGGCTGCGCGTCATCGAGCTGCGCATCCCGCCCCTGCGCGAACGCCGTGAGGACATCCTCCCCCTGGCGCGGCTGCTGCTGGCGGAGACCGGCGAGAGGCTGGGCCGCCGCGTGAATGGCCTGGCCCCGGACGCGGCGGATCAACTGCTGCGCTACACCTGGCCGGGCAACGTGCGCGAGCTGGGCAACGCCGTCGAGCGCGCGGTGGCGCTGAGCGAAGGCCCGCGAATGGAGCGCGACGACTTGCCGGAAGAGGTGCGCGCCGCGCCGCCCAGCCTGGTCCCCACCGGCAACCCGCGCCGGCTGGAGGACATGGAGAAGGAATACATCCTCGCGGTGCTGGCGCAGAACGGCGGCAACCGCTCACGCACCGCGGAGCAGTTGGACATCGGCGTGGCCACGCTCTACCGGAAGCTCAAGCAGTACGGCCACCCGGAGGCCGCGCACTGAAGGCGCGCGGCCTTCAGTTGAGGAACTGGTCGCGGTCCGACGGGCGGTCGCGGTCCACCACGCGCAGGTGCTTGGAGCGGTCGCGCAGCTGCCGCTGCAGGCGCCAGTGCTGCAACTGGAGCATCAGCCGCTTGGGGCTCGCGCCGCGCACGTACACGAACACCAGCACCAGGCCGAAGATCTCCGGCGCCACCGCGCGCCAGGAGCCCGCGGTCAGCATGTTCAGCACCGTGAAGCCCGCGCCAATGGCCGCGAACCAGTTGCCCGTCAGCGGGATGCCCCAGAAGTTCGCCTGCCCCTTGCCGATGACGAGCCCGTACGCCACCCACATCACCGCCGTCATCACGGAGCCGCCCGCGTAGATGCTCATGGGCATCACCAGGGCCAGCGCCGTGGTGATGAGGCCCGCGACGAACGGGATGCCCACCGCGACCAGCAAGAGCCGCTTGCCGCCCCAGGTGGACTCCAGGAAGCCACCGATGGACCAGATGATGAGGCCGCCGAAGAGGATGCCCAGCGGGCCCGTGGCCACGAAGGCGTAGGTGACCAGCTCCCAGACGCGGAAGCGCAGAATCACGTCCGCCGGGTTGAGCAGCAGCAG
Source organism: Corallococcus sp. AB030 (assembly GCF_003668965.1). Classification (NCBI taxonomy): domain Bacteria; kingdom Pseudomonadati; phylum Myxococcota; class Myxococcia; order Myxococcales; family Myxococcaceae; genus Corallococcus; species Corallococcus sp. AB030. Next base: position 28,781 of record NZ_RAWQ01000114.1, on the reverse strand, counting down.
CCCGCCCTGCCCGCGTGAGGTCGCCAGGAACAGGGCGGAGATGCCCACGAACGCGATGGCAAGCTTGGCGGCCATCGAATCCAGGCTCGGGAACATGTCGCCGAAACCGCCGCCGCCTCGATTGAAGCCCCGCATGGGTCGCATAGAGGCCCAAAGGTGGTGGAACCCCGCCCGGTCCGCAACCCCAAATCCAGAAACGATGAAGGGCGCCCCACCCTGGTGTCACCAGGGAGAAGCGCCCTCGCATCCCACGCCTTCGCTGTACCTGCCGGGCCGCTAGACCTTGTGGCGGTAGAAGAGCGTGATGGTCAGACAGTGAAACTCCTTGTCCGAGGACTGCGTGACGATCTTGTCCACGATCTCCACGGCGGAGTTCTCCTTCAGCCACTTGGTGATGTTCTCACCCATGTTCTCGCGATCGCGCGCGAGCGTGGTGGAGAACACCTTGACTCCCGTGAAGCTGATAACGGCCATTCCACCCTCGTGTCACCAGAGATTACAAATGTTTACCCCGAGTCGGGGGCGCCATCAAGAAACGGGCCCGACAATCCGGCCTGGGAGCCGCCTCCCCTCTCGGGGAGTCCATCGGGGAGGGGGGCCCGCCCTCCGTCCACCCGCCGACAGTGCGGCGGGGGGCGTGGGCGCATGGCCCCGGCTTTCAGCGACCGGCGGCGGCGCGCCGGGCCTGACAGGTGACTTCATCCTTGCAGGCGGGACCGATGCCCTCCGGGTGGGCCGTCAGGGGCGTCTTGTCGCTCTCCTCCACACCGCACACCACGCAACGGCGCTTGCGGTTGCGGCGCTCGGCACGGCGCTGCTCGGCGATGGCCTTGGCCCGCTCGCGGGCCGTCTTCGCGTCCACCTCGTTGCTCATCTCACCACGTCCCGTCCGGATGTCGTCTGCCCCGTACCCCGTCGCCACGTGCGCTCCTAGAGCGCCTCGACCAGCACCGCGATGCCCTGGCCGCCACCGATGCAGGCGGACCCGATACCATAGCGGGCGCCCCGGCGCTTCAGCTCGTACGCCAGCGTCATGGTGATGCGGGCCCCGGAGGCGCCCAGCGGGTGGCCCACGGCGATGGCGCCGCCGTTGACGTTGGTGGCGTCGCGTGGCAGGCCCAGCTCCTTCTCCACCGCCAGGTACTGGGGCGCGAAGGCCTCGTTGACCTCGAAGAGGTCCACGTCCGACAGCTTCGCGTCCGCGCGCTTGAGCAGGTTGCGGATGGCCGGCGCGGGGCCAATGCCCATGATTTTCGGGTCGCAGCCGGACACGCCCCAGTTGACGAGCCGCGCCACGGGCTTGAGGCCGTGCTTCTCCACGAACCCGCGCGTGGCCATCACCATGGAGCCCGCGCCGTCGCAGATGCCGCTGGCCGCGCCCGCGTGCACCACGCCGTCCTTCTTGAACACCTTGGGCAGCTTGCGCAGCCCCTCCACCGTGGTCTCCGGGCGGTTGTGCTCGTCCTTGGAAACCACCGTGTCGCCCTTCTTGCCCTTGAGCGTCACCGGCGCGATTTCATCCGCCAGCCGGCCCGCCTCCTGCGCCGCGGCGAAGCGCTTCTGGGTGAGCACCGCGTACTGGTCCACGTCGTCCTGCGTGAGGCCGTAGTCCACCGCCAGCTGCTCGGCGGTGAGCGCCATGGCCTGGCCGGTGTAGCTGTCCGTGAGGGCCGTCCAGAGCATGTCCTCCAGGCCGCCCTTGCCCAGGGGGATGCCCCAGCGCGCGCCGCGGATGACGTGGGGCGCCTGGCTCATGGACTCCGTGCCGCCCGCGAGGACGGCCTCCGCGCCGCCCGTCAGCATCATCTCCGCGGCCGTGACGAAGGCCTGGAAGCCGGAGCCGCACAGCCGGTTGACGCCCAGCGCGGGCACCGGCACCGGCACGCCCGTGCGCAGGCCCACGTGTCGCGGCAGGTAGATGGCGTCCGAGCTCGTCTGGACGACGTTGCCGTAGACGACATGCTCGATGAGCTCCGGGGAGACGCCCGCCTGGGCCAGGGCCGCCTTCGCGGACTCCACGGCCAGGTCGGTGGCGCTCAGGTCCTTGAGGCTGCCGCCGTAGGTACCGAACGGGGTGCGCTTGCCGGACAGGAAGTAGATTTCCTCGTTCTTGGACACGCTCTTCATGGTGCTCGTCTCCCTACTCTTCCGGGGCGCGCGGTGCACGCACGACGTGACGCGGAAAAAGCGTCCAGGGGGCCGTCAGCCCGCGCGCCGTCCCAGGAAGGCGCTGGCGACGATGGCAAGCGCGATGGCCGTCCACAACAGGCCCTGGAGGTTCTGGCGGCGGATTTCCTTGCGCCCCAGGCCCTGGTACCAGGCCCTGGCCGCCTGGACCCGCCCCTCCCAGGTGAAGCCCTCCGGACCCGCCGCTTCCAGGCCCTCCAGCCGTCGCACATGCGCGCGCAACAGGCGCTCCGGTGCGGCGTCCTCCAGCGACCCGGAGCGGTAGCCGGGCACGTCCAACGCGGGGCGGCGGTAGCTGGCCGTCACCACGAAGCCCCCGGAGGCCAGGGGGGTGAGCAGGTAGAGCCGGGGCAGCAGGTCTCCCCCCTCGTGGAGGGTGGCGAAGACGCGCTCGCCCGGGTGCGCCCAGTCGTAGGAGCGGGTGGCCTTCTGGAGGAGCGGCTTCTCCTCGTGGCTGCCCACCGGCGTGAAGCCCAGCGCCTGGAGCTGGCCCGCCAGGGGGCTCAAGGAATCCGGCAGGTCCATCTGGTCCGCCGGGGCCTCCGGCTCCACCCGGACGGAGTGGGGGAAGAGGTAGAGCAGCGCGCGCCAGAAGTTGAGGAACAGGAGCACGCCGGCCAGCACCAGGCCGGCGACGGCCACTCCCAGCTGCCCGAGCACGTTCACGGGCGCGGCTTTCCGCCCTGGCGCCGGTCCGCGGTGGCGGGCAGGTGCTGCCACTTCGCCAGCTCCGCGGGGGTGAGCGGGTCGCGGCCCTCCAGGAAGCGCTCCAGGTGGCCCAGCGAGTCCACGCCCCAGAACATCTCGTCGTCCACCAGCACGGACGGCACGCCGAAGGCACCCTGGGCGAGCGCCGCCTCCGTGTTCTTGCGCAGGCGGTCCTTCACCTCCGGCATCTGGGCCCGCTCGAGCAGCGCCCGCGCGTCGAAGCCCGCGTCCGTCAGCACCGCGCCCACCTGCTCCGGCGTCTCGATGCCCCGGCCCTGCCCCCACGCGGCCGAGTAGAGCGCGGTGGTGAGCCGCGTGCGCTCCGCCACGTCGTCCACCGCCGCCGTCACGCGCAGGGACAACAGCGGGTTGAACGGGTGCGAGGGCGGCAGGGTGAAGGGCGCGCCCTGCTCATGCGCGATGCGGAACGTCTGCTTGAAGACGTAGACGCGCTTGGCGGGAATCTCCGCCGGCCCCACGGAGCCCACGGCGTTGAGCAGCCCCGCGAGCAGCACCGGCACGGGCTCCAGCACCCGGCCGTGACGCTCCGCGATGGCGGGCATGCGCAGCCAGGCGAGGTAGGCGTACGGGGACAGGTAGTCCAGGCAGAAGCGCAGGGGGGAGGAGGCCATGCGCCCATCCTAAGCACGACCCGGCCGTCAGGCGCTCTGCTTCACGTCCTCGTGCTGGCGCGACAGCGGGCCGCGCAGCGACTGGGCAAGCTGTTGCAGGTGCGTGGCCCGGGCGGTGGTGAAGGCCCGCTCGGCGATCTCCAGCTCCCGCATCGCCTCTTCCGGCGTGCCGTGCCGCTCCGCGTGCTGCATGTACACAAGGCCCATCTGGAGCACGTTGCCGGTGGACTCCGCCAGCAGGCGCGCGTGGCGCAGGTGCGCATCCCCCTCCTCCTGGGACACCAGCGGCGCCAGGGCGCGGCGGGCCAGGATTTCATCCCAGGGGTTGGCGAAGCGCGGGTCCAGCGCGCGCTCCAACGCGGCCTCGGCGGCGGCGAGCGCGGCGGGCAGCCGGCCCTGCTCCCTCTCGAAGCGCGACTGGTACACGCGCACCAGCGTCTCCATGCGCAGGCCGCCCTTCTGAGCGGCTTCCAGGGCGCGGGGCAGCGACTCGCGCGCGGCGGCCGCGTCCTCGAAGAGCACGTCGCGGCACGCCTGGTACACCTGCACGTGCGCGCGCAGCCAGCGGTCCTCGGGCAGCACGAGTGAGAGCGCCTCGCCGCGCGACACCACCGCGGCGACGAGCTCGTGCTCGCCTCGCTCCAGGTAGTACGGCGGCGTGAAGAGGGCCAGGTTGCGCTCCATCAACCGCGGACTGCCCAGCCGCCGGACGAGCTCCGTCTTCTGCGCGAGCGCGGACGCGAACGCGGCGCCGTCGCCGGTGAAGGCCGCGCGCGCCACCTGCGCGAAGAGGTGGTAGGCGCGCACGTCGGTGAAGCCCTGCGCTTCCGCCAGGTGCAGCCCGTCCTTCAGCAGCGCTTCGTCCAGCGGCTCGCCGCGCAGGGCCAGGTTCACGTTGAGCAGGTAGCCGCCCATGCCCAGCGCCCACGCCAGCCGCCGGGGCGGACGCCCCACCGCGTCGCGGAAAGCGTGCAGCCGCTGCACCTGCTTGCGCTGCTCGGCCACCCCGCCCGCCCAGTGGCCGGTGTACGCGCACAGCGTCGAGCGCGCCACGGACAGCCCCGCCCGGTACGGCGAGTCCTCCGGGTGCTCGGCGGCCACGCCCGCGATGAGCGCCTCCAACTCCTCCGTGCGCCCCAGGATGGCCAGCGCCATGCCCTGGAGGATTTGAAGCTCGGAGCGCTTCCAGAAGACGTCCACCGGCGTCATCCGCCCGTCCGCCGACACCTCGCGGAAGAGCGGGATGAGCAGCTCCTCGCGCTCCGCGGGCGTGGCCACGCGCGCGGACTCCAGCCGGGAGAGCGCCTCGCGCCGTCCGGCCTCCACGTCCACCGTGGTCGCCCAGTGCGCGAAGAGCCGCTCCGCGTACGCCACCGACGTCGGCGGGTCGCTGGAGTAGCCCACCTCCACCAGCGACACCCACGTGCGCAGCAACTGCTCCGAGCGGCCCGGGTAATCCGGCGCGGACTCCAGGAGCCCCGCCGCTTCCTTCAGCAGCAGCGTGGCCTCCAGCAGCGCCTCCGCCTCGATGGCGGCCTGGCCCGCCTCCAGCAGCGGCTGGATGGCCTCCGCGGGCGCGTCCGAGCGAGCGAAGTGCCAGCCCACCGCGCGCACCACGCCCGAGCGCCCCGAGGGCAGCGCCTGGAGCACCCGCGCCACCTGGCCGTGGTACGTCCGGCGCTCCGCCTCCGGCGTGCTGTCGTAGACGGCCTGGTGCACGGTGTCGTGCGTGAAGACGTACCGGCCCTCCACGTCCTGGAGGAACTGCCGCTCCACGATGCCGTCCAGCACGGCGAACAGCTCCGCCTCCGGCAGGCCGGACAGCGCGCGCAACAGCGGCAGGTCCAGCATCCGGCCCGCGGGCGCCAGCTTGCGCAACAGCGACACCTGCTCCGGCGGCGCGTTGGCCAGGCGCACCAGCACCGCCTCCTGGATGCTCGCGGGAAGCCTCCGCGTGCCCAGCCCTTCTTCCGCTTCCCAGCGCCCGCCCACGCGCTTGAGCGCGCCCGCCTCCACCAGCATCCGCAGGCATTCCGTGGCGAAGAAGGCGTTGCCGCCGGTGGTCTCGTGCAGCCGCTGCACGAAGCCCTCCGGCACGTCCAGCCCCGGCAGCACCAGCCCCACCAACTTCGCCACGTGCTCGGCGGACAGGGGCTCCAGGTCCATGCGGGACGTGAGCTTCTCGTCCACCGTCTGGAACGCGAGGCTCAGGCGCGACAGCTCCTGCGAGCGGAACGTGCCCACCACCACGCCGCGCGTGCCGTGCAGCGCGCGGATCAGGACGTTGAGCGCCTCCAGCGACGCGCTGTCCGCCCACTGCAGGTCCTCGAAGCAGAGCACGAAGGACTGCCGCCCGCCGAGCGTGTGGGTCCACTCCGTCAGCGCCTCGAAGAAGGCGGCCTTCTCCGCGGAGCCGTCGCGCGGCAGCTGTTCGTCCTGGTCGCCCTCCAGCACCTCCGGCGACAAGAGGCGCGCGAGCGGAGCCTTCACCCGCTCCATCAAGTCCGAGGGCGTTTGCGGCACCAGGCAGCGCAGGGCCTGCGCCACCGGCGCCAGCGGGGACAGCCCTTCCGCGCGGCACTGGCCCCGGCCGAAGGGCAGCTCCGCCAGCTTCGCCTGGAGCTCGAACTCCTGGAGCAGCCGCGTCTTGCCCACGCCCGCGGGGCCGCCCACCAGCATCGCGCGCGACTGGCCCCAGTCCGCCTCCGCCAGGCCGTTCATCAGCCCTTCCAGCTCCGCCTCGCGCCCCACCACCTCCGGCACGTGCAGGTAGCTGGCGCGCGCGGACAGCGGCTCCTCGGGGACGGGCTCGCCGCTGGCGTGGCAGAGCGCCTCCAGCAGCTCGCCCGCGTCCTGGAAGCGCTCGCGCGGGTCCTTCGCCATCAGGAGGAGGATGATCTCCTCCAGCTGCGGATCCACCGGGCAGAGCGTGGAGGGGCGCGGCGGCGGACGCGTCAGGTGATCCGCCAGCAGCACCGCGGGGCTGTTGCGCTTGAAGGGCAGCTTGCGGGTGGCCAGGTACCAGGCCATCACGCCCAGCGAGTACAGGTCCGCGCGCCCGTCGATGCTCGCGCCGCGCTGCCACTCCGGCGCCAGGTACTCCAGCGTGCCCTTCAGCTTGCCGGGGCTGGGCGTGCCCAGCTGGTGCATCACGCCGAAGTCCATCAGCTTCACCGCGCCGGACTCGGTGATGCGCACGTTGCTGGCCTTGATGTCGCAGTGCACGTACAGGCGCGAGTGGATGAACGCCAGCACCTGCGCCATCTGGATCAACACGCGATACAGCGTGCGCGTGTCCAGCGGCGCGTCCCGCACCAGCGTGCTCAGGTCCTTGCCGCCCACCACCTCCATGGTGATGAAGCGGTTGCCGGCCTCCGTCATGCCCCAGTCGAAGACCTTGAGCGTGGACGGGTGCTGGAGCTTCTTCATGGCGAAGAACTCGTGCCGGAACAGCAGCACCAGCTCCTCCACCTTCGCCGCGGACAGCTCCGCGGGGACGTGCATCTCCTTGAGCGCCACGCGCCGGCGCTCCTGCAGGTCGTCCGCCAGCCAGATGCGGCCCATGCCGCCTTCGCCCAGCAGCGACTCCACGCGGTAGCGCCCGGTGACGACGACGCCCGGAATCAGCGAGCGCCGCTCTCCGATGCCCGAGCCCGGCAACGTAATGGGCGTACGCGCCCGATCCCCCCAGGTGCTCGGAGGGCGGGTGCGTTCATCCAATACCGTTGTCTTCTCGTCGTCGCTCACGAGCCAAAGGGCTGGCCGTTTCGAGGCCTGGATCTGGATTCCAGAATCCAGACGTAGCGAGGAATAGCACGTTTCAGTGACACCGCCTCCGGGACATCCGAGCAGGTGCACGCTCTGCTGCCATTCTCTGTTTCACCGCCTCGCTGGAAGAAGACACGGAATCAAGCCCGGACGCCTGCTGGGGAGCCACTTCCCCACCCGCTCCCACGACACGCCCGCACGCGTGCACACCGTTCCTTCGAACCCCTGGGCCCGTCGCCCGGGGGAGGAGGGGGAAGCGGCATGCGTGCATGGAAGTGGGGCGGCGCCACGGTGGCACTCGCGGCCGTGAGCGCCTGGATGGCCTGCGGCCAGTCCGGCCCGGGCGAAACGCAAGGGTTGCAGAAGGCTGAAGCCGCGACGGTGACGCTGGGCGACGGACACTGCGCGGGCGTGGTGGTGGGCCAGGGCCGCCATGTCCTCACCGCGGCCCACTGCGTCGCACCGGACGCGGGCGAGGAGCGGACGAACTTCGAGGACGGCCGGCAGCTGAATGGCCGCTACGTGTTCGTGGATCGCGGCCGGGACATGGCGGTGCTGGAGCTGGAGGCGAAGGCGCCGGTGGCGCCGCTGGAGGTGGCGGAAGGGCTGCCCATCCCTGGCGCGATGCTCGTCTTCACCGGACGCCACGACCGGCCCGGTGAACCGCAGCGGGTGATGGTGGAGCGCTGGGGCCGCTGCCCTTCGCTGCCGGACGTGCCCAACGCGCTCTTCACCACGATGCACGGCGTGCCGGGGGACTCCGGCGCGCCGCTGGTGGACGAACAACTGCGCGTGGTGGGCCTGGTGCATGGCGGCGCGCGGTGCAGCATCGCCGCGCCCACCGGGGATGTGGCGCCAGAGGTCCAACGCCTGTCGCGAGAGGACACGCAGCCGCTGGCCCGACGGCCGCGCTGACGCGGCGGGACGGCGCACATCGCCCTTCCCGCACCTGGACGGCCAGGCAGGCGGCGTGCGCACGCGCCGTCATTGCCCCGTCGTCCCGGTGCGTCCCACCTTCCCGTCGGAGGCGACACCATGGCTTCGGACAAGGGCTCCAAGAACTTCCAACCGCGCAACCGGGGACAGATGGAGGACGCGCTGGACCGCGGCGCCGCCGAGCTGGCCCGCGAGCGCTCCCAGGCCGCGACCCGCGAGGACGAGAACCCGGGCCCGCTGGAGGAGACGCGCTGGGAAGCGGAGGTGGAGCGCGGCGCGGAATGGCAGGACCAAGAGGTGCCCGAGCGTGAGGCGCGGGGCGACGAGGAGCCGGACTCCGAGGTTTCCCGGCGGGGGCTCGTGAATCCGCCGCCCGAGGGTTAGCGGCGTTGGCGGCAAACCCGTGAGGTGGAGGCTTTCGGGAATTCTCACGGGTGAAGGGGGGCCTCTTGCCCGGTGCGCACGGCGGGGGGATGCTGTGCGCGCCGTTCCCCCTTGCCGTTCGTCGTTGCCTCCCCAGGAGTCGATGCACCGTGAAGCCCAAGGTCCTCATCGTGGAGAACTCCTGGACCATGCGAGAGACGCTGAGGCTGCTCTTGTCGGGTGAGTTCGACTGCACGGTGGCCGCGGATGGTGAGACGGGGCTCGCGCACGCGCTGGCGCAGCCGCCAGACGTGCTCCTGTCGGACGTGAACATGGAGGGCATCGACGGCTACGAGCTGTGCCGCCGCGTGCGCGCGGAGCCCGCCCTGGCGCACCTGCCGGTGATGTTCGTCAGCGGCTACCCGCCGCGTACGGAGCTGGAGCCCGGGCAGCCCCAGCCTGACGCGTACCTGGTCAAGCCGGTGAAGCCGCCGTACCTCATCGCGCAGCTGCATGCCGTGCTGCAGCGCGCGAGGGGCGCCACCGCCAAGGCCGCGGGCGAGGGCTGAGCCGGACGCCCGCCGGGGCCTGGTGTCTCGGCGAGGACGCCGCACGCTTCTGTCACTGACCTGGGACACGGGGAGGGCTATACCTTGCCCGAACTTTCCATCCTCTCGTCCCGAGGTTCCCGCGTGCTCAACGCCACTCCCCGCGTCCCGGCTCCCAAGAACGAGCCCGTCCTCTCCTACGCTCCCGGCACTCCGGAGCGCGCGGAGCTCCAGTCCACCCTCAAGAGCATGAGCGGGGAGCGCATCGAGATCCCCGTCGTCATCGGTGGCAAGCACGTGAAGTCCGGCAAGACGGACACCGTGCGCATGCCGCACCGGCACCAGCACGTGCTGGCCACCCTGCACGAGGCCGACGCGGGCCACGTGGAGCAGGCCATCCAGAACGCCATGAGCGTGAAGGAGGACTGGGCGCGGATGCCCTTCCACGCTCGCGCGGCCATCTTCCTGCGCGCCGCGGAGCTGCTCGCCACGCGCTACCGCCCGCTGCTCAACGCGTCCTCCATGGCCGGCCAGTCGAAGACGGCGCACCAGGCGGAGATCGACGCGTCGTGCGAGCTCATCGACTTCCTTCGCTACAACGTCCACTTCGCGCAGCAGATCCTGGCCATCCAGCCGGAGAACTCGCCGCAGATGTGGAACATGACGGACTACCGGCCGCTGGACGGGTTCGTCTTCGCCATCGCGCCGTTCAACTTCACCTCCATCGCGCTGAACCTCTGTCTGTCGCCCGCGCTGATGGGCAACGTGGTGCTGTGGAAGCCGTCCTCCACGCAGGCGCTGAGCGCCTGGTACAGCCTGGAGCTGATGCGCGAGGCGGGCCTGCCCGACGGCGTCATCAACATGCTGCCCGGCGACGGCCCCACGGTGGGCAACCCGGTGCTGGCGAGCCCCCACCTGGGCGGCATCCACTTCACCGGCTCCACGCCCACGTTCAACAACCTGTGGAAGACGGTGGGAGAGAACATCGGCCGCTACAAGCAGTACCCGCGGCTGGTGGGTGAGACGGGCGGCAAGGACTTCATCTTCGCGCACCCGTCCGCGGCGGACGACCTGGAGGCGCTCGCGGTCGCCATCGTGCGCGGCGGCTACGAGTACCAGGGCCAGAAGTGCAGCGCGGCCAGCCGCGTCTACGTGCCGGAGTCCCTGTGGCCCAAGCTGAAGCCCCGCCTCCAGGCGCTCATCAGCGAAATCAAGATGGGCGACGTGGCGGACTTCCGGAACTTCATGGGCGCCGTCATCGACGAGCGCTCGTTCAAGAAGGTGTCCTCGTACATCGAGCTGGCGAAGTCCGGCGGTGACGCGACCATCGTCGCGGGCGGCGGCACGGACAAGAGCGAGGGCTGGTTCGTGCAGCCCACGCTGGTGCAGTGCGACAGCCCGCGCCACCGCATCATGACGGAGGAGATCTTCGCGCCGCTGGTCGGCCTGTACGTCTACCCGGACGCGAAGCTGGAGGAGACGCTGAAGGAGTGCGACCAGTCCGCGAGCTACGCGCTGACGGGCGCCATCTTCGCGCGCGACCGCAAGGCCATCGAGCACATGATGAGCGCCCTGCGCAACGCGGCGGGCAACTTCTACATCAACGACAAGCCCACGGGCGCGGTGGTGGGCCAGCAGCCGTTCGGCGGCAGCCGGGCGTCCGGCACCAACGACAAGTCCGGGTCGATGATCAACCTGTTCCGCTGGAGCAGCCCGCGCACCATCAAGGAGAACTTCGCGCCGCCGGTGAAGGTCCCCTACCCCTTCATGGACAGCGACCCGAAGGAAGGGGCCATCTAGTTCCATGAGCGGACCGTTCCCGGGCATCGCGGGGCTGGAGACGTATGCGCTGGAGGACGGCGGCTGCCGCGTGGAGATCATCCCCACGCGCGGCGCGCTGGTCACGCGCATGGTGGTGGACGGCGAGGACGTGCTCTATCTGGACGAGAGCACCGTCGCCGACCTCACGAAGAGCGTGCGCGGGGGCATCCCCGTGCTCTTTCCCAACGCCGGTCCCCTGCCCGGGGACACGTATCCGGCGGACCGCAAGGCGTACTCGCTGCCGCAGCACGGCTTCGCCCGGAAGCTGCCGTGGACGGTGCGCCAGGCGGAGGACTCGCTGCTGGTGCTGGGGCTGACGTCGTCGGAGGAGACGCTGCGCCAGTACCCGTGGGCCTTCGACGCGCAGCTGGCGTTCTCGCTGGCGGGCCGGAGGCTCACGGTGGACTTCGACGTGGAGAACCGGGACACGCGGCCCCTGCCGCTGCACCTGGGCTACCACCCGTACTTCCGCGTGCCTCAAGGGAACAAGGCGCAGGCGCGCGTGGAGACGGACGCCACGCACGCGTGGGACAACCGCGCGAAGCACGAGGTGCCCTTCACCGGCCTGGACCTCACCGCGCAGGAGGTGGACATGCACCTGCGTGACCACTCCGCGCCGGGCACGGTGCTGGAGCGCGGGCCGGGCCTGTCCCCCGTGAAGCTGTCGTGGAGCCAGGAGTTCCGCCTGCTCGTCGTGTGGACGCTGCAGGGCAAGGACTTCGTCTGCGTGGAGCCGTGGACGGCCGCCGCCGGGGCGCTGGCCACCGGCGAGGGTTTGTTGCACGTGGACCCGGGCGAGCGCGTGTCGCTCGCGTTCGACATCGAGGCGTGAGTCAGGCTCTTCGTCCCGCGCGCTTCAGGCGTGCGGGATGAGGGGCAGGCTCAGCGGGCCGCGCACGGTGAGGGAGGTGTTCCACTTCACCGGGCCCGTGGGCGTGAAGCGCGTGAAGCGGGACAGCAGCACCTCCAGCCCCACGCGCGCCTCCAGCCGGGCCAGCGGCGCGCCCAGGCAGAAGTGGATGCCGTGGCCGAAGGGCATGTTGTTCACGCCCTCGCGGTCCATGTCGAAGGTGTCCGGGTCCTTGAAGCGCTCGCCGTCGCGGCACGCGGAGCCGATCATCAGCGCCACGCGCGCGCCCTCCGGAATCACCACGCCCGCGACTTGTGTCTCCTTCGTGGTGACGCGCACCAGGCCGTGCACGGAGGGCTCGTAGCGCAGCACCTCCTCCACGAAGCGCCCCACCTGCGCCGGGTTCTCGCGCAGCCGGGCCACCAGGTGCGGCTGCTCCATCAGCATGCGCACGCAGTGGCTGACGAGTTGCACGGTGGTCTCCAGCCCCGCCACCACCAACAGGAACAGGAAGCTCATCAGCTCCGCGTCGCTGAGCGCTTCGCCCTCCACGCGCGTCTTCACCAGGTCCGACACCATGTCGTCCTGCGGATGGCGGCGGCGCTCGGCGACGACGTCGGACAGGTAGTCCTCCATCTCGCGCACGGTGGCCTTGATGGATTCGTGCCGGTGGGTGTCCTTCTCCGTCGTGCCGGACACGCTGGACAGGTCCACCGACCAGCGCTTGTAGCGGGCCGTCATGGTGGGGTCCAAGGCGAAGAGCTCGCCAATCACGCTCGCGGGCAGCGGCATGGCGAAGGCGTCCACGAGGTCCACCTCGCGCTCGGGGGTCAGCCGTTCCGCGAGTATCCGCGCGAAGCTCCGGATGCGCGGCTCCAGCCGGTTCACCGCCGCGGGCGTCCACGCGCGGCTCACCAGTGTGCGCAGCCGCATGTGATGCGGCGGGTCCATGACGATCATCGACTCGGAGAAGGGGTTGTGACCCAGCCACGGCGGCGCGGTGGTCGTGCGCACCCCAGCGGAGGAGAACACCTGCGGGTTCTTGAAGGCCGCGGCCACGTCCTCGAAGCGGGTGATGGCCCACAGCCCAGCGGGTTCCACCTGACACACCGGCGCGGTGCGGCGCAGCTCCGCGTAGACGGGGTAGGGATTCGCCCGGACTTCCGGCGCCAGCAGGTTCACGCGTCCAGTCATGAAAGAATTTCCTTTCCCGACTGGAAATCTATACCCGGTATGCTGGCTGTGAACAGAGGCGTCGCCTCCCCCTCCCTCGAGTCACCATGTCCCGCTTCGTCCTCGCCGCCGTTCTCGCCCTGGGTCTGTCCGCGTGTTCCGACGACCCCGATGAAGTCATTCCCGACTCCGGCACGAACCCCACCGCCGACGCGGGCACGGATGCCGGCACGGGCACGGACGCGGGCACCGACGTGGATGCGGGCACGGACGCCGGGACGGACGTGGATGCGGGCACGGGCAGTTCGCACGGCTCCGGGAAGCTCGCGTGCAGCAAGACGGGCACGGTGAGCACGGACGCGGGCACGCTGACGTACTGCGTGGCGCAGGTGGGCGCGACGGAGGTGAAGTACATCGAGCCGAAGCAGGGCATCGCGCCCGAGCCCATGCGGCTGGCCATCTACCTGCACGGCGACGGCGCGAACGCGTACAACGGCAGCAACCCGCGCTCGCTGTACACGCACGGCGGTTGGACGTACGGGCACAACACGCTCTACGTGACGGCGCTCGCGCCCAACAAGTGCGCGTGGTGGACGGTGCCGGAGCGCACGGACTGCTCCACGGAGGCGCCCATCGAAGCGCGCGACCTGGAGGGCAAGAACGCGGCGGAGCTGGTGTCGCTCATCGAGGCGCTGCGCAAGGGCTGGGACATCCAGGACGGCCCCATCCTCTTCGGCGGTTCGTCGGGCGGATCCATCGAGCTGACGGCCAGCTTCCTGCCGCGCTACGGAGACCGCTACCCGGGTATCTACGCGCTGAGCTGCGGCGGTGAGAAGCCGTGGTCGGGCAGCATGAACTGGGACGCGTCGAACGCGGCGCTGCGCGGCGGCACGAAGTTCTGGTTCACCTACGGCGACCAGGACTACCTCCTCCAGGACATCCAGGCGGCGGAGGCGTACCTGGGCGGGCTCGGGTTCCCGGTGAATGACAAGGTCATCGCGGGCGCGGCGCACTGCGCGCAGCCGTTCGACCAGGTCGGCCGCGTCACGGAAGTGTGGAACGAGGCCACCGCGCAGTAGGCATCCTCCCCTGCTCCGCTTCTCGCGGTGATTCCATCGCAAGAAGCGGAGTGCGCGGAGTGAGTGCGGTCGATAGCGTCGCGAGCATCCTCTTGATGGAGACCGGATGCGCCTCTACGACTATCTGCCTTCCGCGAATGGCTACAAGGTCCGCACGCTGCTGAAGCAGCTGGGGCTCGCGTACGAGCTGGTGCCGGTGGACATCTTCGCGGGGGAGAGCCACACGGCGGACTTCCACGCGAAGAACCCGGACGGCCGCATCCCCGTGCTGGAGCCGGAGCCGGGGCAATTCCTCGCGGAGTCCAACGCCATCCTGTTGTTCCTGGCGGAGGGCACGCGCTTGCTACCCGAGGACCGCTTCGCTCGCGCGCAGGTGCACCAGTGGATGTTCTTCGAACAGAACACCGTGGAGCCGAACCTCGGCACCGCGCGCTTCTGGCTGCTCACGGGCCGGCAGCCGCCGGAGTCCGACGTCCTCCGGAGCCGCGTGCAGGGCGGTGAGCGCGCGCTGGCCGCGATGGAGCGGCACCTGGGCCGGCACACGTTCCTGGTGGAGGAGCGCTACACCGTCGCGGACCTCTGCCTCTTCGCGTACACGCACCTGGCGCCGGAGGCGGGCGTGGACCTGACGCCCTACCCTGCCGTCCGCGCGTGGCTGGAGCGCGTGAAGGCCCTGCCCGGCTTCCTGGGCCCCGTGCCGCCCTACTCCGCGAACGTGCGCGTGCCCTGACGCGGACGACTCCTGCGCTGCGGCGACAGCCTCACGGACCTCCGCGTCCGTGAGCCGCACCGTGGGCGCTCCCGTGCTCACGGTTGGGGGCGCCACCACAGGCCCTTCAGCCCCGCCTGCTCACACGCCTGCCGCGCTTCCTCGGTGTAGCAGTAGTAAAGCAACTCGGGGACGAAGAACACGGGCGGGAAGCCTCCGGGGGGCGGGCGGAGCACGAGCGGCTCGGCACCATCCTCGCCTAGGAATTCTTCTCCGCACCGATGGAAGGGCACGCCCTTCACGAGGGTGCGCTCCCGGTCGAGGCAGTCTGTCTGATCCAGCAACTGGAGGATGACGAAGTCCTCGTTCTTCAGCGCGGGGTCCGTCACCGAATGCCAGGTCCGCCTCCGCGGGTATCCGCTGTACACGAGGTGCCTGATGCGTTCCGTGTAGATGACCGTGGGGATGAGGCGGTGGCGAAACGGGCCCACTGACTCGAGTACGCGCACCATGCGCCGGGAGAGCAGCAACCACCCCATGGGGGCGGTGAACAGGTGATCGAGCCCGGCAATCCGCTCCAGGTCGCCATGGTACTCCATGACCCCAGGCGTTCCCTGCTGGCGCTGATAGTCGATGCCAGGTTCGAAGAACGTCACGGACTCGAAGCCGTCGAATTCGATGAGATGCGCGTCGTAGAGATCCGCTCCCTCCTCGATGTGGGAGGCATCCGTCGCCAATGCATACATCATGTGGTGTGTGACTCCCCGTGGGAGGACAGCTCCAGCAAGGCCAGCTTCTTCCCCGTGAGCACCCTACCGTCGCGCTGCTCCTGGATCACCTTGATGACCGGCTCCTTCAGGCTTCCGGATTCGATGGCCCGGCGCAATTCGTTCTCGACCTTGAGGAGGGTCTCCTCGATGACCTTGGGCGTCCAACTGGAGGAGCCCTTTTTGGACAGATCCTTCCAGGCGGCCTCAAGCTGAGCACGCACGAATCTGCTGTAGATGGGATGGCTGCCCGAGTGGATGAGCTGGCCTTCCACGTTGAGCCCGGGGTGCATGTCGAGGATGTTCGACCCGCGGTCAATCGTATAGCCCTTGAGCCGCTCCAGGGCCGTGCGGATCAACGGGTGGGTCTGGGCGATCTCGTCGGGAATGAGGTGGTGCATGGGATGACCCGCGGAGATCCGGACCTCCGCCGCCGCCCGCGCCGCCGGGCCCTGGGTCTTCTCCACCCAGTCCAGGTAGTTCTTCCGGTACCGGGTGAAGACGCTCAGGCGGAGCGCACCCTTACCGACCTTGAGCACCACCATCCCGTCCTGGGTCACCGTGAGCGCCCCGTACTCGTCGCCCAAGGCCTTTCCGTCCGGACGGCGCAGCCGGTAGGGCTGGGAGTCCGAACTCAACTTCTCCAGGCGGTATCCGGCGGCCTGGAGTTCCCGCTTGAACGCGTCGAACTCCGGCGTCCCTTCCTGCGGGATGCGGCGTCCGACGAAGTCCTTGAGCTTGTCCCAGTTGGGGAGCTTCTCCAGCAGCTTCTCCAACTCGGCGTCGCTGAGCGTGCGCTCGGTCAGGGTGGGCTCGGAGTCCGACTTGGACGTCCCGCCCTCCTCGACGGCCTTTGACAGCAACGGCGTGCCGGAACCCCAGGGATTGAAGGGCAGCGGGACAGACGGAGCGGCGGTGATGGAGCCCGGCTGGAACACGGGGACGCCTGCGTAGGCACCGCCGGGACCCGCCGCCGCCATCATGTAGATGCGGGGTGGGGTGATTCTCACGGACGTCATCAGCTTGAGCCCACGTCCCGCGTTGGTCTTCACGCCCATCAGCGCCAGCGCGGCCATCGCGATACTCACCAGCATCCGAAGGAACGACTTGCTGGCCTCCTTGAGCTTCTCCGCGGAGCCGTTGGCCTCCCAGGCCTGCGTGAGCCACAGCTGCGCATGCTTCAGGGCCTCCCCTCCGGCCTCGACGAGGCCATACGCTCCGAACGCCGCCAGGCCCAGCTGGATGAGCGCCGCCGCCAGCTGCCCTACGCCCGTGGGTGTCGCCGCCAGGAAGGTGGACAGCGCCTCCGCGGCGATGAAGCCCACCACCATCGCGGAGATCTCCAGCCAGTTGTCCAGGATGGCCTTGCCGTACTGGCCGGTGACCTCTCCGAAGAACTGGTCCGCCTGCCTCACGGAGGTGATGACGTCCTCCAGGTGCCGGGCAGCCTTGCGCGCCATGGCCATCGCCTCGTGGGTGATGGAGCCGCTCGACACGAGTCCCTGGAGCTGGTTGGCGAAGGCGATGCTCACCAGCCAGATGCGCTCACCCGCGACCAGCCGCACGTCACCGTCGATGCGTTGGACCCCCTTGCGGCCACTCTTCACGTTCACGTGATGAATGACATTCTCGTAGAAGCGCAGGTCTCGCCCCGGCTGGATGGCCTGCCGGTAGAGGCGCGCGGCGATGGGCTCCAGGCGGTCCCCTGGACGGACTTGATAGAGCGTAGCCGCTGGCTCCGGCAGCTGGGTCGTGATGCGCAAGGTCTGCAGATAGCCTTGCAGCAGGTATCCCCCCACCACGGTGGAGACATAGGACCAGCCAGGCGCCTGGGCATGGTCCCGGATGACGCACACCCGCGTGCCCGGAGGCAGGGGCGCCACAGTCAGGCAGGTGGAACCCTTCATCTCCGCGGGGAGCGTCCGCAGGTTGGCGCCGTCCCCCTGGTCGATGAACCCAAACGGAATCGTCATGTCCCCTCCCGACTCGGGACTGAGAGGATTCCCCCCCCCGGACCGGAGGTGAAGGACCGGCCGGGTGGGAATGACAATGACTTACAGCCGCTGCGCGGCGGGTAACCGCTCACTGCGGGAGCGGCTTGAAGGCACCCCGTCCGTGGCCGCATGGTTCGAGCGCGTGAAGGCCCAGCCCGGCTTCCTGGGCCCCGTGCCGCCCTACTCCGCGAACGCGCACGTTCGCTGACTACTCCTGCTCAGCGGCCACGGCCTCGCGGACCTCCGCGTCCGTGAGCCGCACCGTGGGCGCGTCCGCCTTCGCCTCCATGAGCCGCTTCGCCAGCAACTCCGTCACGGGCGCGAGCACGCTGAAGTGCGTGGCTCCCGGCACCGCGAGGAACGACAGCGGCGCGCCCTTCGCCGCCACGCGCAGCGGTTCGAACGCATCCATGTTGCCGTGGTCCGAGCCATCGATGACCTGCGTGGGCACGCGCAGGTGCTCCACGTAGCTCACTGGATTTCGCAGCCACAGCTCCGTCCCCCGGGCCTGTCCCAGCAGCGGGACATAGTGCGCGTACTCGGACACGTCGTGCGTCGGACCGAACGCATAAGCCCCCTTCAACCGGGGTGACAGGACCGCCGCCATCAACGCCACCGTGCCGCCCGTGCTGTGCCCCGCCACGTAGATGCGCGCGGGATCCACGTCCGGACGCTGCGCCACGAAGTCGATGGCCGCGACCACGTCATCCACCTCGCCCAGGAAGTACTCCCGCGCGCCGGGGTTGTCGTCCGACCCGCGCAGCGACGGCAGCATCAACACCAGCCCGGCTTCGCGGAAGGCTCGCGCGCTCTGATCATTGCTCCGGGGCGAAGGCGCCCACGCGAAGCCGTCGATCCCGAAGTCCATGCCGCCGTGGATCCACACCACCGCCGGCCGCTTCGCGCCCTCGCGCACGGGCGTGACGTAGGCCGCGTTGCTGCCCAGCGGCGAGGGATAGCGCACCAGCTCGAAGAGTTCCTTCGGCGGCGTGGGCGCGGGAGCGCGCTGCGTGGGCTCCACCTTCAACTGCGTGCGGAAGCTCTTGCGAATGTTCACGGACGTGGGCGGCGCGGGCTTGGAGCACGCGGCGAGGAACAGACAGGCCAACAGGAGGACAGGACGGGAGGACGTCATTCTGGGAATACGCAGTGAATCGGTGTCACGGGTCCGCGACACATGCGGTGCTGTTCTGGAGGGTGGCTTGACAGCTCGCGCCATCGCGTCTACTTCTTCTCGCAGAATGTTCGTCATCTCCGCCATGTGCATGTGTTCGATGCCTGTTCCGGGTGGGCCCAAGCCCGCCGCGGCCGGCTGACGCACAGCCTGCCTCTGGCGAGCCAACCGGAGCCCACCCACCCGCGAGGGTCGGTGGGCTTCGTCGTTCCGGGCCTCCGCTCTCGCACCCCTGCCGAGGAGCGTCGCAGCGCCCGCCGTGTCCTGAAGTCCTCCCCACCGCCCGCAGTGCCCTGACGTCCCCACCACCCGTCCGCCTTCACGCACGCGCGTTCCTTCCGGAGCGACGCGAACAGGAGTCCCTTGCCATGAGCACGCCCAACAACGAACGCCCGCTGCACCCCGACACACTCGCGCTGCACGCCGGCTATTCGCCCGACCCCACCACGGGCGCTCGCGCGGTGCCCATCTACCAGACGACGAGCTACCGCTTCCGCGACGCGGACCACGCCGCCGCGCTCTTCGGCCTCAAGGAGTTCGGCAACATCTACACGCGCATCATGAACCCCACGACGGACGTCTTCGAGAAGCGCATCGCCGCGCTCGAAGGTGGCGTGGGCGCGCTCGCGGTCGCGTCCGGACAGGCCGCGCAGACGCTGGGCATCCTCAACATCCTCAAGACGGGGGATGAAATCGTCTCCGGCGCCAGCCTCTACGGCGGCACGTACAACCTCTTCAAGGTGACGCTCCCGCGCCTGGGCATCACCACGAAGTTCGTGGACGCGGGCAACGCGGACGCGTTCCGCCAGGCCATTGGCCCGAAGACGAAGGCGCTCTACCTGGAGTCCCTGGGCAATCCGCGCCTGGACGTGCCGGACTTCGACGCCATTGGCGCCGTGGCGCGCGAGGCGGGCCTGCCCCTCTTCGTGGACAACACCGCGCTGTCCCCGGCCCTCTTCAACCCGCTGCGCCACGGCGCGAACATCGTGCTGCACAGCGCGACGAAGTACATCGGCGGCCACGGCACCTCCATTGGCGGCGTCATCGTGGACGGCGGCAACTTCCCCTGGGAGAACGGCAAGTTCCCGGAGCTGACCGAGCCCAACCCCGGCTACCACGGCCTGCGCCTGCGTGAAGCCTTCGGGCCCGCGGCCTTCATCCTCAAGGCCCGCCTGGAGGGCCTGCGCGACCTGGGCCCCGCGCTCAGCCCCTTCAACGCGCACGCGTTCATCCTGGGCCTGGAGACGCTGCGGCTGCGGCTGGAGCGCCACTCGCAGAACGCGCTCGCGGTGGCGAAGTGGCTCAAGCAGCACAAGAAGGTGGAGTGGGTGCGCTACCCGGGCCTGGAGGACGACCCCTCGTTCCTCAACGCGAAGAAGTACCTGCAGGGCGGCTTCGGCGGGCTCGTCACCTTCGGCGTGAAGGGCGGGCTGTCCGCCGGGCGCAAGGTGATTGACGGCGTGAAGCTGTGGAGCCTGCTCGCGAACATCGGTGACACGCGCTCGCTCATCATCCACCCCGCGTCCACCACGCACGAACAGCTCACCCCGGCGGAGCGCGCCAGCACGGGCGTCACCGACGACCTGGTGCGCCTGTCCGTGGGCATCGAGCACCTGGACGACATCGTGGCCGATCTCGATCAGGCCCTGAGCGCGGTCTGACGCCATGCGACCCGTGAGGCCTGGCCAGGAAATCCCCCCGCGCGCGGAGACCCCGCGCGTCTTCGACATATCGCTGCCGGACCTGCCGCTGGAGGCCGGCGCCCGCGTGGCGCCCCACCTCGTGCGCGGCTGGTGGTGGGGGCCCCCGGAGGACCTCGCGTGGTTGCAGTCCCGCGCCCGAGTGCATTCCGAGGAAGCGGCGCGCGAAGGCCGGCTGCGCGTGGTGCGGAGGACCGCCTCCGAGCTGCGCGACGCCGCCATCGACGCGCGCCGCACCGGTCCCCGCCGCACGCCGGATCCGGTGCCCACCGTGCTGCTGGTGCACGCGCTCACCGGAGACATGAACGCCGGTGGAGAAGGCGGCTGGTGGGCCCCCGTCATCGGGCCTGGCCGGCCGCTGGACCCTTCGCGCGTGCGGCTGTTGTGCTTCAACAACCTGGGCTCCTGCTACGGCACCTCCGGCCCCGCGGACGAGGGCTTCCCGCAGCGCACCGACGACACGCGCTTCGGCCCGGCGCCGGTGCTGTCCAAGGGAGACCTGCGCCTGGATGAGCGGAGCCTGCCCGCGACCCTTACGCCGTGGGACCAGGCGCGCTCCATCCTCGCGGCGCTGGACGCGCTGGGCGTGGACGAGGTGGCGCTCGTCACCGGCGGTTCGCTGGGCGGCATGGTGGTGCTGTGCCTTGCGGCGCTGGCACCGGAGCGCTTCCAACGCATGGTGCCCATCGCGACGGCGGAGGCCGCGTCCGCGTGGGTGGTGGGCTGGAACCACGTGGCCCGGCAGGCCGTCCTGCTGGACCCCGAGTACCCCGAGTCCCCCCGGCGCGGCCTGGAGCTGGCGCGGCAGCTGGCGACGCTCACCTATCGCGCGGAGGCCGGACTGGAGGCGCTCCAGCCGCGTCCGCAGGCGTGGTCGTCACGCGCGCTGTACCCGGTGGAGAGCTACCTGGAGTACCAGGGCGCGAAGCTGGAGGCGCGCTTCGACGCGCGAGCGTACCTGGCGCTGCTGGGCGCCATGGATCATCACGACCTCACGCGCGTGCCCACGCCAAACGGTGGGCCCGGCGTGGACCGCATCCGCGCGAGCACGCTCACCATCGGCATCGACCGGGACGCGCTCTTCCCGCCCGAGCACATGAAGAACCTGTCCCGCCGCCTGCGCGCGCAGGGACTGCATGCCGAATACGCGGCCCTGTGCAGCGTGCACGGCCACGACGGCTTCCTCATCGAATGGGACGCGCTCGCGCCCCTGCTGGTCCGCGCGCTGGCCCTGCCTCCGGGCGTGGGCCGCGACGCCCGCATTTCATCCACTGCCGGCGTCCGCGCCCGGAAGACTTCATGACCGCCCCTGTGAGCATCACCCGTTACGCCCCCTTCCTGCTCGACACCGCCCAGGGACTCGCGTCCGTGGCCACGCACCTGTCGCGCCGCGACGCGGGCAACACGCGCGCAGCCATCGTGTCCTCACCACCCTGGCTCGCGGCGGGGCTGGAGTCCGCGCTGTCCATCGCGTTGAAGGGCAACTCCACGCTGGCCCGGCAGGAGCTGGATGGCCTGCTCGCGCGCGGCCTGTTGATGCTGGAGGAGGCCGAGCGCCGGTTGGGTGCGCCCCCGGGCTCCACGTCGGTGGAGGCGGACGGCACGCGCACACTCGCGTCCCTGCTGGAGCCCGCACGCCGCGCGCTGGATGGCGCGAGTCTGGTGCGCGAGCGGCGGCCCGCGCTGGAGGACGTGGTGCGTGGCACCGGCGAGCGGCTGACGGCGGCGCTGCTGGCGAAGTTGCTCGGTGCGCGCGGCGTGCCGTCGCTCGAGGTGGACGCGGCGGACTGGACGGTGACGGAGGGTGAGCCTGGGCAGGCACGAGTGAACCGCGAGCACACTCGCGCCCGGGTGGCCACGCTGCGGCCTTCGTGGGAGGGGCGGCTGACGTTGCACGCGGGTGGCCGGGGGACGGCGGTGGATGGCCGCTCCACGACGCTGGGCGTGGAGGGCGCGGACGAGACGGCGGCCGTGCTGTCCGTGCTGCTGGGCACGCCGCTGACGCTGTGGACGGACGTGCCCGGCGTGATGACGGCGGATCCACTGCACGTGGCGGATGCGCGGCCAGTGCCGCACCTGAGCTACACGGAGGCGCTGGAGCTGGTGTACCTGGGCCTGCCCACACTGCACCCGCGCGCGCTGTCCACGCTGCGCGACGCGGACATCCCGCTGCGCGTGCGTCACCTGCAACAACCTGACGAACCCGGCACGCTCATCGACGTGCGCGGCGCGGGCAACGGCACCGTGCCCACGTGCGTGGTGTCCCTGGAGGATCTGGCGCTGCTGGGCCTGGAGGGAGGCACGGAGGAAGCGGCGCGGCCGGTGGGGCCTCGCGCGTTGCAGGCGCTGGAGGCCGCGGGCATCGACGCGTGGATGGCGGCGCAGTCGTCGCCGGGGCGCTCAGTGGCGGTGGTGCTGAGACGGGCGCACGCGGCCCGCGCGGAGGAAGTGCTGCGGCGGGAGCTGGCACCGGAGCTGGAACGCGGAGCCTTGCAGCCGCCGCAGGTGCGCGCGCCGGTGACGCAGGTGGCGCTGGTGGCGGAGGCCATGGGTCAGGGCGCCAATGTGGCGGGACGGCTGTTCCAACCGTTGGGCGCGCTGGGCGTCAACGTGCGCGCCATCGCGCAGACGGCGAGCGCTCGCTCCATCTCGTTCATCGTGGATGGGGCAGAGACAGCGCTGACGGTGCGCACGGTGCACGCGGCCTTCCACTTCTCGCATGAAGAGGTGAGCCTGCTGGTGCTGGGCCATGGCGTGGTGGGCAGCCAGCTGCTGGAGCAACTGCGCACGTTGCAGGAGACGCTGGCGCAGGGGCACGGCATCCAGCTCAACCTGGTAGGGCTCGCGGACAGCCGGCGGGTGCTCTTCTCGCCGGAGGGCATCCCGCTGAAGCAGTGGCGCGAGCGCATCGAAGCCGTGCCCGAAGGCGCGTCGCCGCCCGTGGTGCGCGCGCTGCTGGAGCCGCTGCGCCGGTTGCCCGTGCCGGTGCTGGTGGACTGCACGGCGGCATCGGGCATGGAGGAGCTGTACCTGGAGGCGTTCCGCAGCGGCATCCACGTGGTGGCGGCGAACAAGAAGCCGCTGACGCAGCCGCTCGAGGTCTGGGAGCGGCTGCGCAGCACGGCGCACCTGAACCACCGCGCGTACCACTACGAGACGACGGTGGGCGCGGGACTGCCGGTCATCCAGACGCTGAAGGACCTGGTGCGCACGGGGGACCGGGTGCACGGCGTGGAGGGTTCGTTCTCCGGGACGCTCGGCTACTTGAGCCAGCAGCTGATGGAGGGGGTGCCGCTGTCGAAGGCGGTGCGCACGGCGCGAGAGAAGGGCTTCACGGAGCCGCACCCTCGCGAGGACCTGGCGGGCACGGACGCCGCGCGCAAGGCGCTCATCCTCGCGCGTGAGCAGGGCTTGAACCTGTCGCTGGAGGACGTGGAGGTGGAGCCCTTCGTCCCGCGCGAGTACCTGGAGGAGGCGGACGTGGAGCGCTTCCTCACGGGGCTGGAGAAGCTGGACCGGACGTTCACCTCGCGCATCGAGGGACTCCGCGCGGAGGGCAAGGTGCTGCGCTACCTGGCGCGCATCGACCCGGCGGCGAAGGACGGGCCGGTGCTGCGGGTGGGTCCGGTGGCCGTGCCGAAGGAGCATCCGGCGACGCGGCTGCGCGGCTCGGAGGCGTTCGTGGCCTTCTCCACCGAGCGCTACGCGGACTACCCGTTGCTGGTCCAGGGCGCGGGGGCAGGCGGCCCTGTCACTGCGGCGGGCGTCCTCGCGGACATCCTGAAGATCGCCCAGAACCTGCGGGGGCGGTGAGGCTCAGTAGCCCACGTAGCCGCTGCCGCCATTCATCGCCTGGATGCCCGGCGTGTTCGACACGGAGCCGTAGCGGTCCACCGAGTAGCGAACGGCCGCGACGATGTTGTCCACCGGGTTGCGGATGTTGTCGTGGCCCGGGACCTTGTACGCGTCGAACGTCGGCTGGATGGTCTGCATCAGGCCGATGGAGGGGTGGCCGTCCTTGGCGTTCTGGTCCCAGAGGTTGATGGCGTTCGGGTCGCCGCTGGACTCGTGCTGGATGATCTTCGCGATGTCCTGCGGGTTCATCTTCTCCACCGGGACGCCGTTGGCCTTGAGGATGTCCATGGCCTGCTTGATCCAATCGCCCACTTCGCCCTTCGGAACGTCGCCCGAGGGGCTGGCCGACGGAGTGGAGCCGGACGACTGAGCGGCTCCGGTCTGGAACGAGTCACCCGCGCCAGGCACACCGCCCGTGCTGGACGCACCGTCGACGCTGGGGGCGCCGCCCATCTGGGTCTGGAGCAGCTGGACGAGCTGCTGCAGCTGCTTCACCACGTCCTCGAGCCCCTCCGCGAACTGCTTCCACTGCGCGCCCTTCGCGGGGCCCGCGCTGAAGCCATCCTGCTGGAACTGGGACGCCAGGTTCGAACCCGGCTTCTGGCAGGAGCCGCCCTGCACGCGGCCGCCGGACACGGCATCCGGACGGGAAGCGAAGTCCTGCGAGGGGACGCGGAAGGAAGCGGCGCGGGCGGAGGTGGGCGCGATGGCCATGGGATTTCCTCGGGAGCTTGAGTGCGGCTGACGAGGAACACCTACAGCAGGGGACATGCCAACCCATGGGCTGACACCTGCTTGAGGCCAAGTGCTTGAGTTCCTTGAGGCAGCGCGAGGCGCGGTGGGACGAACCGGGGCCCGTCCCTGGTGACTGGAGTCACCGCTCGCCAACAGCGGTCACCAGTCGCGATGCGCCCTACTTCGTGCGCCCGGAGGGCTTCCGACGCCCGGCCCGCGAGGGCTTCACGGTCTTCTTCGCGACCGGAGCCTTCTTCGCGACCGGAGCCTTCTTCGCGACCGGAGCCTTCTTCACGGCCCGAGGCAGCTTCGTGGCCACGGCCTTCTTCGTGCCTCGCGCGGGGCCGTGCTTCTTCAGCAAGGCCGCGCCCTGCTCCGCGAGGCCCTGCTCCAGCGAGGGAGGCTTCTTCGCGCCCTTCTTCCCCGGGGGCTCGCGCGTCAGAGCCCCTTCGCGGGTCACCTCCACGGTCCTTCCGGAGAAGGCGCTCCAGCCCTCCAGTGCACGCGTCCAGCGCGCCAGCAGCGCTTCACGAGTGTCCGCGTCCGGCAGTCCTTCCGCGTGCAGCGCCACGGTGACGCCATGCACCGACGGCAGCACGCGAAGCTGCACGGTGCGCGCCCGGGGCCACTCGTCACGCTCCAGTCGCAGGCGGAGCTGCTTGGGAGGAACCTGACGCACCACCTGGATGCGCGTCCCATCCACGAGCGCGACCTGCTCGCCTTCCGTCAGCGCCTGGGCGCAGGCCCCCACCCAGCGGACCAACCCTGACGCCTCGCCCCAGGCGGCCCAGGCCATCTCCGAGCCCACCGCGAAGGAGCGCCGTACTCCTGCCTGATATCCACCATTCGCCGTCCGACCTGTCGACATGGACCTTTCCTGTCTGTCTGATCTGGCTTCCCCCATCCGAGAGGAACCGATGCGCCACCTTCCGCCTGGCCTGCTGTGCATGGGAGCCCTGCTGTTGACCGCATGTGGCGCGGACAGCACCGGGGGTTCCCCCGCGACGAACCTGGCGACGACCGAGCAAGCCATCCTCCCGGACTGCGCGACCGACCCGCATCACTCCGTCAACTTCTACAGCGACCACACCCGGACGACCGAGGTCGGATGGCGAGGCTGCACCTGCGATGGAGAGGAGATCAACCTGGGGCAGGCCACGTCCTGGTACACGGTCAGCTACACGCCGTTGTCCTGTCCCTGAAGCACGGCGGCCGCCCCCTCCCGCCAGGAGGAGGGCTCACCCCGTGGGGCGGTAGCCCGGCATGAGGAAGTTGTCGTGGTCCGCGTACGCCGGCGCGTCCGCCTCACCGGTGAAGGCGCGCAGGGTGCAGTACTCCGGATACGACGCCTGGACGGTGATCTGATCCCCCACCTGGAGGACCACGTCACCGTTCGGGTGCAGCGTCTCCTCCTCGCCCCGGATGAGCGACAGCGCCAGCCCGCCGAAGCGGTCGCGCACCTGGGAGATGTTCATCCCCGGCAGTCCGTCCCGCACCACGAACAGCGACACCACCATCAGGTGCTTGCCGATGCGGAACGAGTGGACGAGCCGCGGATCCAACGCCGCCAGCGCCATGGCGGGCGCGGCCAGCGAGGAGCTGGACAGGGCCTCCGCCTTGAACGTGTCGCGCACCTTCGCGCCCAGGTCGTCGTCGAACAGGCGGATGACCACGCGGATGCCGGGGTTCAGCCGCCGCGCGTCCAACGCGATGTTCAGGTTCGCCAGGTCGTCGTCCGTGGCGCAGACGATGGCGGACGCCTTCTTCACGTGGGTGCGCGGCAGGCACAGCGGGCTGCGCGTGTCGTCGATGAGCAGCGGGATGTTCTCGTCGCGCAGCGCGGACACGAACGTCGCGTCCTCGCGCTTCTCCACCACGACGACGTCCTTGCCCATCTCCCGCAGCTGCGTCACCACGCGGTAGCCCACGCGTCCCGCGCCGCACACGACGACGTGGCCCTTCATCGTTTCGGACACCACGGTGACCCACTCCTTGTCGTTCTTGTGCCGCGCGAAGAAGAGGTACGCGAAGCGCACCACGCCATCCACCACCAGCGCGATGCTGACCGGCGGGATGAGGATGTTGAGCGTCTCCACGAACCAGTCGCTCACGTAGGGCAGCGACGGCTGGCCGAAGAGCAGGAAGTAGACGTGGTGCAGCGCCTCTCCGTAGGAGATGCGGTCCCCGCCCGGCCCCACGTAGCGCCAGTGGTACAGCGCCGGCCCCACCCCGAAGATGACCGCCGCGAGCAGCAACGTGCTGCGGAACCTCCGCGACAGCGCGCGCAGGTACCGCAGGTCCATCATCAGGCGCGCGGCAGGGCTCTTCATGCGCGCGGGAGTCTACGCCGCCGGGGTGATGTCCGTGGAGGCTTCCGCCTTCGCACGGCGTTTCTCGATGAGCCACACCGCCAACACGCCCAGCTCGTAGCAGAGCAGCATGGGGCCGGCCATGAGCGACAGGTTCACCACGTCACCCGTGGGCGTCAGCACCGCCGCCGCGATGAGGCACACCACGAACGCGTGGCGCTGGTAGCGGATGAGGAAGCTCGACTGCACCACCCCGACGATGCCCAGCAGCGCCATCACCAGCGGCAATTCGAAGATGACGCCGAAGGCGAGGATGAGCAGCAGCACCAGCGACAGCTGCTCGTTCATGGTCAGCATGGGCCGCGTCCAGCGCGCCGCCTCGGCTTCCGCGTGGCCCTTGGCCAGCTCCTTCTGCAGCCGCCACAGGCCGGACATCTCCTCCGCTCGCGTGGGCGCCACGCCCGCGAGCAGGCTGGCCGCCTGGTCCATGGCGGCCTCCGACGCGACGTAGTCCTGCTTGCCGAAGGCCGTCACCGCCTCCACGCGCTTCTCCACCGCCTGGCGCAGCACGCCGCGCGCGGGCACGCCCAGCCCATCCGCGGCGGCGTCCAGCAGGTCGCCCAGGCCCTTGAGGCGCGCGGTGAGCTCCACGCTCTTCGCGGACGCCACCTCCGGGTCCTTCACCTGGCCCTCACCGGCGGCCGTCAGCACGGCGCTGGTCTCCTTGGCCACGTGGCCGGCGCGCTCCACTTCGCCAATGCGCAGGAAGCGCAGCGCGTCCTCGCCGCCCATGCGCGCGGTGTCCAGGCGCTGCTCCAGGGCGAGCGTCTCCTCCTCGTTGAGGAGGAACTTGAACATGGAGGGCAGCACCAGGAAGTAGCAGAACATCGAGCCCACGATGAACGCGACGGAGCCCAGCACCACGAAGGGCGACGCGTACTTGCGCTCCTCCGGGTAGAGGCCCGGCGCCACGAAGCCCCAGATCTGCCAGAGGATGACGGGCGTGGTGAGGAAGATGCCGCAGTACACGCCCACCTTCATCAGCACGTTGATTTCTTCGATGCCGGATGTGTAGACGAGCGAGCGCCCTTCCGGGGGCAGCGCGTCCAGCACCGGCCGCATCAACACGCCGAAGATGGGCTTGGCGAAGATGAGCGACACGGCGCCCAGCACGAGCACCGCGAGCGAACACTTCACGAGCCGCGAGCGCAGCTCCGTGAGGTGCTCCGCCAGGCTCATCCGGAAATCCGACAGGTCAACCCCTTGGCGATTCAGGGCTCAGCTCCGTTTCGGCGCGTTGCGCGCCACCGTGCCCGGGATGGGGGCGAGTTGCGGAAGGCCGTTCTCGTCCTGCGCCGGCGCCGCACCCGTCTGCTCTGCGGCCTGCGTGCCGGTGGCGGGCTCAGCGTCCACGGCGGCCTCGGCGGGCGCGGGCACGTTCTCGGGGTCCACCGTCGCGGTGAGCGCGGGGGC
>NZ_RAWQ01000113.1:0-33408 GCF_003668965.1 Corallococcus sp. AB030 | reverse complement strand
CGGCACGGGGCGGCCGGCCCGACACACCACCGTCCGTGCTTCCCGTGCCGCTGCCCGGCCGCCCCGTGCCGCCAGTGCCCGGCCGCCCTGCCCCGCTGCCCGGCCGGGAGCCACCGCCGGTGCTGGGCGGCGCGCAGTCCGTCGGCGGAGGCGCGCAGTCCGAAGGCGAAGGAGACGGGCGTCCCGGACGCTCCGGACGTCCGTACTTCGCGAACTCGCCGGCCAGCCGCTTGGACTCCTGCTGGAGACCCACCAGCTCGATGCGGTCATCGTTCAGGCTCGGCAGCTTCAGCATCAGGAGGCTCTTCTTCGCCGTGTCCACCTGTTCGAAGAAGCCGCGGTTGTCGACGAGGAACCTCGCCGCGTCCCGGAGCGACGGCGACACGTTCTTGTCCTGCGAGATGCGCTGGAGGTCCGCGTGCGACAGCGAGCCGTCCTTCTTGCCGTCCAGCAGGTCCAGGTAGCCGAAGTTCGCCTCCAGCGTGCGCAGCGAGTCCGCGTAGTCCAGCAGCTTGGGGTCCAGCGGGCTGCGGCTTCCGGAGGTGCCTCCCGCCTGCGAAGCGCCCGACGAAGCGGAGCTCGCGTAGCCCGCGCCCGCCTTCGCCGCGTTCTGGGGCGCGCAGTACTCCGTCTTCGCGGATGGGTTCTTCTTCAGCTCATCCGCCACGCCCAGCGCGCCGCTGGCCGCCATCATCACGTTGCCGGTCATCACCCCCGCGGCCGTCTTGATGGAGTTCGTGAGGACGGGCGGAAGCCCCAGGGCGTCCCCCGCCAGGTCGGTCACGGCGGCCATGGGACCGCCCAGCAGGTTCGCCACGCCTTTCAGGATGTCGAGCATCGATACTCCCGCGCGACGGGTTGAAGTGGGTGCTGCCAGGTGCCGCGCGCCGTCTCTTCGGACGCGGACAGGCATTGCAGCGGCGGTGCCGGGCAGTCCGGCTCGCGGGGCGAGTCGAAACGCGGGGTTGGCCCGAGGGGGCCGCCAGCCGCGTCCCCACCCACGGACGGGTCGGTCCGCGGCGGAGGATTGCGGCTAGAGTCCCGCGCCCATGCGCACCTTCGGGCTCGACTACGGCACCAAGACCATCGGGGTGGCCGTCTCGGATGGACTGGGGCTCACCGCCCAGACGGTCACCACCGTGCGGCGCACGTCACTCAAGGGGGACCTGGCGGAGCTGTCCCGGCTCGTGAAGGAACACGAGGTGACGCGCTTCGTCCTGGGCCTGCCCCTCAACATGAACGGCACGGAGGGCCCCCGCGCGGAGGCCTCGCGCAAGTTCGCGCAGGTGCTGGAGAGCGCGCTCGGACTGCCCGTGGAGCTGTGGGACGAGCGGCTGTCCACCGTGGCCGCCCAGCGCACCCTGTTGGAGGCGGACGTGCGCCGGGAGAAGCGGCGGGAGGTCATCGATCAGCTCGCCGCGCAGTTCATCCTGCAGGGCTGGCTGGACGCGCACCGCCCCAAGGACGACGACGGCTACGACGACAACTACAACCCGGAGGGCTGAGCAGCACCTCCGGGAATCGCTGACGAACTACGGCTGGCGCCGGTACACGTGCAGCGGCGCGGAGAAGCCGTCCTGCTCCTGGTACGCCACGCCGTCGAGCGTCAGCGTGCGCCCATCCAGCTTCACGCCCGGGTCCTTCACCAGCTTGCCGCCGTCGAAACGCACCAGCACGTCCGGCCGCGCGTCCGCCAGGCGCTGGCGGAAGGTGTCCCAGCGCACGCGCGCCATGCGCATCTCCGGCAGCGTGGAGAAGAAGGCCACCTGCAGGTCCATGTAGCTCGGGTCATCGTCGATGGCCGCCGCGCCGCCGTTCGCCGCCACCTCCTCCTTGAGGAAGCGCGCCACCTGCATCACCGCCACGGGGTTCGTGGACGTGGGGCTCACCGGGCGCAGCGAGTCGTGCAGCCCGCCCTCGGTGCGGAACGTGTAGATGCCCAGCGCCACCGGCATCACCACCGCCAGCACCGCGCTCACGCCCACCACCGCGCGGCGCGCGAAGGGCCCCTTGTTGCCCACCAATGCCGCCAGGCCCGGCGCCATGAACACTGGCAGGAGCACCAGCTGCGTCACCGTGAAGCGCGCCAGGGGCACGAAGCTCAGCAGCACCGCCGCGCGCAGGGTGAAGTACAGCGCGGGCACCACCGCCATCACCACCAGCCAGCGCGTCTCCGGGTGCTTCTTCCACGCGCGCACCATGCCCACCCCGCCCAGGAGCGCCACGCCGGGCGTCAGCGTGAAGAGCGCCACCGCGGGCCAGAACCCCAGCTGCTGCAACCGCCAGCCCAGCGCGCCCCCCGCACCACCCGAGTCGGCCACCCACTGCCTGTGGAAGTCCTCCACCGCCTTGATGGGGAAGAACGGGTCGCCGTGCGCCAGCTCGTTGCCCTGCATCCACAACAGCGGGAACGGCAGGCACACCAGACCAAAGCCCACCGCGCGCGTCAGGGACGCCACCCGGTCCTCGCTGCTGAACACCAGCGCCACCGTGATGAGCGGGATGTACAGCCACGCGTCGTAGCGAAGCGCGCACGCGAAGTTGAGCAGCACCGCGCCCCAGAACAGCGGCTGGAAGCGGTTCTCCTCCACCCCTTCCGCCACCAGCGCGAACACCGCCAGCATGAAGAAGAGCGACACCGACTCGCTGCCCGCGGTGGTGGAGAACTGCAGGTGCATGCCCCACGCGCTGAAGGCCAGCCCCGCCGCCACGCCCGCGCGCCAGCCGAACAGCCGCCGCGTCAGCGCGAACAGCGGCACCACCGACGCCACTCCGAACAACAGGCTCACCAGCCGGCCCGCCACGTCGCGCTCGAACACCGACAGCACCGCGCCCACCAGGTACAGGTGCAGGGGGCCGAACTGATACGTGCCGTCCTTGTAGGACGTGATGACGTGGGGATCGGCCAGCCACCGCTCCGCCAGCTCCGTGCGCACCACCGCGTCACCGAAGAGGTTCTCGTTGATGAAGAACACCCCCAACCGGGGGAGCAGCGCCGCCAAGAGCAGCAGACCCACCAACCACCGGATGGACGGCTCGGGCTGAGGGGCGGGCACCGCGGACAGACCGGGCACGGCGGAGGGAGGGGAAGCAAGGGCGGCGGGACTCGAAGCGGGAACCATGGCGCGCGCGAGGATACGCAGGCAGGGCTCAAAGCCAAGCCAGCGTCCCGCCCTCCTGCCCGGTGCCCGCCCGCCTGCCCCGTGCTTCTTCGGGAATCACTTCCCCGGGCAGCATGGGATTCGCGCCGTTACGCACCCTTCTGGGCGGGACGGAACCGGTGCGCCGGCCGTCATGCCGACATGTGGAGCGGACACGGACGCCGCCCCACAGTGAGGGCCTGCCTGGACGGGGTGTCCTCCGGCGGAAGCCCAAGCGTCGGGAAGTACGCGCTTGGGTGAGGTGGGACCGGACACATCGCACCGGGGGGGCTCCTCCCAGCGCGCGTCAGGGTCCTTATAATCGAAGTGCCTTTTCACCCCGTGGAGGAGGGCGGCTCCCCTCCGACACGAGCCGAACGCGCGGTCCCACTCCGCGGCGGGGTCCCGAAGGGGCTGAAGCATCGCGATTGTCGTCGCCTGGGACCTCTTCGGAGTGGGTGTGGAATGGCCTTCCAGCCCTCCAGGTTCACCATGTTGGCCCCCCGGAAGCACGCGACCGTTCGCGTCCTCCTGTGAGGCTACGAGGGAGAGACATGAAGGACGCTGAGAAGGGCTCGTGGGTCTCCAGGATCGCCGCGTTCCAGGACGTGAAGACCTACGCGGAACTCAACTGGGAGGGCTCTTTCGAGGACTACCTCGAAATCGTCCGCAAGAACCCCAAGGTCACCCGCACCGCCTTCCAGAGGATCTACGACATGATCCTCAGCCACGGGAAGTCGGAGTACATCGACAACAAGAAGAAGCTCACCCGCTACCACTTCTTCAGCGACGAGCGCTTCGGCGGCCGCGACGCCATCTTCGGCCTGGACGTGCCGCTGATGAAGCTGGTCAACGTCTTCAAGTCCGCCGCCCAGGGCTACGGCACGGAGAAGCGCGTCATCCTCCTGCACGGCCCCGTGGGCTCGTCCAAGTCCACCATCGCCCGCCTGCTCAAGAAGGGCATGGAGGAGTACTCGAAGACGCCGGAGGGCGCCGCGTACACCTTCTCCTGGCTCACCGACAAGAAGCAGCCGGACGGCACGGTGACGAAGGAGAAGATGAAGTGCCCGATGAACGAGGAGCCCCTCAACCTCATCCCCCGCGAGTGGCGCGACAAGGTCTTCTCCGAGCTGTCCCCGCCGGAGTCCGGCTACACGATTCCGAATGGCTGCGAGCTGTGCCCCGCCTGCCGCTTCGTCTTCAAGGAGCTGATGACCCAGTACGGCGGTGACTTCGCCCAGGTCATGGGCCACATCCACGTCAACCGGCTCATCTTCAGTGAGAAGGACCGCGTCGGCATCGGCACGTTCCAGCCCAAGGATGAGAAGAACCAGGACTCCACCGAGCTCACCGGCGACATCAACTACCGGAAGATCGCCGAGTACGGCTCGGACTCCGACCCGCGAGCCTTCAACTTCGACGGCGAGTTCAACATCGCCAACCGCGGCGTCATCGAGTTCGTCGAAGTGCTCAAGCTGGACGTCGCGTTCCTCTACGACCTGCTCGGCGCGTCGCAGGAGCACAAGATCAAGCCGAAGAAGTTCCCTCAGACGGACATCGACGAGGTCATCATCGGGCACACCAACGAGCCCGAGTACAAGAAGCTCGAGAACAACGAGTTCATGGAGGCCTTGCGCGACCGTACGGTGAAGATTGACATCCCGTACATCACCAAGCTGGCCGAGGAAGTGAAGATCTACGAGAAGGACTTCAACTCCCGCGCCATCAAGGGCAAGCACATCGCCCCGCACACGTTGGAGATGGCCGCCATGTGGGCCGTCCTCACGCGCCTGGAGGAGCCCAAGAAGCACAACCTGTCGCTCCTTCAGAAGCTCAAGCTCTACAACGGCAAGACGCTCCCCAACTTCACCGAGGACAACATCAAGGAGCTGCGCAAGGAGTCCGTGCGCGAGGGCCTGGAGGGCATCAGCGCCCGCTACATCCAGGATAAAATCTCCAACGCCCTGGTGAGCGACAAGGGCGAGGGCTGCATCAACCCCTTCATGGTGCTCAACGAGCTGGAAGCCGGCTTGAAGACACACTCCCTCATCAACACCGAGGACGCGCGCAAGCGGATGAAGGAGCTGCTCACCACGGTGAAGCAGGAGTACGAGGACATCGTCAAGAACGAGGTCCAGCGCGCCATCAGCGCCGACGAGGACGCCATCGGCAAGCTGTGCGGCAACTACATCGACAACATCAAGGCCTTCACCCAGAAGGAGAAGGTCCGCAACAAGTACACCGGCATCTACGAGGTGCCGGACGAGCGCTTGATGCGGTCGATTGAAGAGAAGATCGACATCCCCGAGAGCCGCAAGGACGACTTCCGCGGGGAGATCATGAACTACATCGGCGCGCTCGCCGTGGAGGGCAAGACCTTCAACTACCGGACCAACGAGCGGCTGCACAAGGCGCTGGAGCTGAAGCTGTTCGAGGACCAGAAGGACAGCATCAAGCTCAAGAACCTGGTGTCGTCCGTCGTGGACAAGGAGACCCAGGAGAAGATCGACCTGGTGAAGGACCGGATGATGAAGAACTACGGGTACTGCGAGATCTGCTCCACGGACGTGCTGAACTTCGTGGCCAGCATCTTCGCCCGCGGTGACGCCAAGGAGTAACGCGATAGCGCCTTGTCCAAGAGGGACGTGACACCGTGACCTTGAAGATCCACCAGGACCACTCCCGCTTCAAACAGATCGTCCGCGGGAAGATCAAAGCCAACCTGCGCAAGTACGTGCAGAAGGGCGAGATGCTGGGCAAGAAGGGCAAGGATGCCATCAGCATCCCCATCCCCTTCATCGACATCCCGCGCTTCAAGTACGGCCACAAGGAGCAGGGCGGCGTCGGACAGGGAGACGGTGAGGTGGGTCAGCAGCTCGGCCCCGGGGCGGTGGAGCCCGGGGACGGGCACCAGGCCGGCCAGGGCGAGGGAGACCACGCCCTGGAGGTGGACGTCACGCTGGAGGAGCTGGCGCAGATTCTTGGCGAAGAGCTCCAGCTGCCGCGCATTGAACGGCGGCAGAACGAGCGCATCGTCACGCAGAAGGTGAAGTACACGGGCGTGAACACCACGGGCCCGGAGTCGCTGCGCCACTTCAAGCGCACCTTCAAGCAGGCCCTGAAGCGGCAGATCGCCACCGGCACCTATGACCCGAAGATGCCGGTCATCATCCCCACGCGAGAGGACCGGCGCTACCGCAGCTACAAGCTGCAGGAGCTGCCGGAAACCAACGCGGTCATCATCTACATGATGGACGTGTCCGGCTCGATGGGGGACGAGCAGAAGGAGATCGTCCGCATCGAGAGCTTCTGGCTCGATACGTGGCTCAAGCATCAATACAAGGGTCTGGAGTCGCGCTACATCATCCACGACGCGGTGGCGCGCGAAGTGGACCGCGACACGTTCTTCCACACCCGCGAGTCCGGCGGGACGATGATCTCCAGCGCGTACAAGCTGTGCCGGGACATCATCCAGGCGGACTACCCGAAGAGCGCGTGGAACATCTACCCGTTCCACTTCAGCGACGGGGACAACTGGAGCGCGGACGACACGCGCCAGTGCATCGAGATGCTCCGCAACGACATCCTCCCGCAGGTGAACCAGTTCGCCTACGGGCAGGTGGAGTCCCCCTACGGCAGCGGGCAGTTCATCAAGGACCTGCGCGAGGCGGTGGGTGACACGAACAACGTCTCGCTGAGCGAGATCGCGGACAAGGACGCCATCTACGCCTCCATCAAGGACTTCCTCGGCAAGGGGCGCTGACACCAGCGCTTCTGTCTCATCCCCCACTGGAGCCACCGCCCCATGCCCAAGAGCCTCACACCGCGACTCGCAGCGCTGCGGGATGAAATCCACGGCTACGCCAAGGAGTTCGGCCTGGATTTCTTCGACACCGTCTTCGAGATGGTGAGCTACGACGAGATGAACATGGTGGCCGCCTACGGCGGCTTCCCCACCCGCTATCCCCACTGGCGCTGGGGCATGGAGTACGAGCAGCTGGCGAAGGGGTACGAGTACGGGCTCTCCAAAATCTACGAGCTCGTCATCAACAATGACCCCTGTTACGCCTACTTGATGGAGAGCAATCCGGAGGTGGACCAGAAGCTGGTGATGGCCCACGTCTACGGTCACTGCGACTTCTTCAAGAACAACTTCTCCTTCCGGCACACCAACCGCCGGATGATTGATGACATGGCCAATCACGCCACCCGCGTCCGGCGGTGGGTGGACAAGATTGGCGTGGAGAAGGTGGAGGACTTCATCGACCGGACGCTGTCGCTGGAGAACCTCATCGACCAGCACGCGCCCCACATCCGGCGCAACCCGGACCCGCAGCGCGCGGAAGAAGAGGCCAAGTCCAACGAGCGCGTGGAGGGCTTCAAGGTGAACCGCGAGTACATGCGCGGCTTCATCAACCCCTCCGAGTTCATGGACTCACAGCGCAAGCGCGCCGAGGACGAGAAGCAGCAGCGCAAGCGCTTCCCGGAGCGCCCGCAGCGTGACGTGCTGTACTTCCTGCTGGAGCACGCACCGCTGGAGCCGTGGGAGGTGGACATCCTCTCCATCCTTCGCGACGAGGCGTACTACTTCGCGCCTCAGGGCCAGACGAAGATCATGAACGAGGGGTGGGCCAGCTACTGGCACTCCACCATCATGACCCGCCGGGCGCTGCGCGACGATG
Source organism: Corallococcus sp. AB030 (assembly GCF_003668965.1). Taxonomy (NCBI): domain Bacteria; kingdom Pseudomonadati; phylum Myxococcota; class Myxococcia; order Myxococcales; family Myxococcaceae; genus Corallococcus; species Corallococcus sp. AB030. Next base: position 25,586 of record NZ_RAWQ01000113.1, on the reverse strand, counting down.
AGATCATCGACTACGCGGACCACCACTCCGGCACCATGGGCGTGCGCCCCGGCGCCATAAACCCGTACAAGCTGGGCATCGAGCTGTGGCGGGACATCGAGGACCGGTGGAACAAGGGCAAGTTCGGCAAGGAGTGGGACGAGTGCGATGACCTTCGCGCACGCCAGGCCTGGGACAAGAAGCTGGGCGCGGGGCGTGAGAAGATCTTCGAGGTGCGCAAGCACTACAACGACATCACCTTCATCGACACGTTCCTCACCGCCGAGTTCGCCCAGCAGCAGAAGCTCTTCGTCTACGGCTTCAACGACAAGCGCAACTCGTGGGAAATCCTCGACCGCGAGTTCCGCAAGGTGAAGAACAAGCTGCTCACGTCGCTCACCAACTTCGGGCAGCCCATCATCGAAGTCGTGGATGGCAACTACGAGAACCGCTCGGAGCTGCTGCTCGCGCACAAGCACGACGGGCAGGACCTGAAGGGCGACTACGCGCGGGAGACGCTGCGCAACCTCCAGTCCCTGTGGCGGCGGCCCGTGAACATCATCACGCGCTACGACGGTAAGGGGGCCCTCTTGCGCTACGACGGGCAGCACCACTCGGAAAAGAAAGTGGAGCTGTAAGCCTTCCGAGCCTCTGGGCCCCAGAAGCAGGCAGGCGGGCTTGGGAAGTGCGGTCAGGATTTGGGCGGAGGACCAACAGTCCTCTACACTCCTGTATCGCCCCCCATGAAGACCGCTTCCCTCCTCTGCCTTGCCGCCCTCGGGGTGGCTTCGACGTCCGAAGCCGCCACCCAGTTCGAAATCAAGAACCGTCGCATCGAGCCGCGCCAGACGCTGGCGGGTGCGCTGCACGACGCGCAGCTGCCCGACGAGCAGGTGACAGCGGTCATCTCCGCGCTGGAGGGCGTGTTCGACTTCCGCAAGTCGCGCGTGGGCGACCAGTTCCGGCTGGTGATGAAGAACGGCGAGCTGGACTTCTTCGACTACCGCCAGAGCACCGTGGACGAGTGGCAGGTGCGCCGCGACGGTGAGAAGTACATCGGCAGCAAGCGCTCCATCGAGGTGGAGAAGCAGGTGTCGCTGGTGTCGCTGGAGATCAACTCGTCCCTGTACGAGGCGACGCTGGCCGCGGGCGAGGACCCGTCCATCGGCCTGGTGCTGTCGGACGTGTTCGCGTGGGACATCGACTTCTACCGGGACGTGCGCAAGGGCGACAAGGCGAAGGCCCTGGTGGAGAAGTTCGTCTCCAAGGGCCGCGTGCTGCGCTACGGCGAGGTGCTGGCGGCCACGTATGAAGGCGGCCTGGTGGGCAACAAGCGCGTGTTCCGCTACGTGCTGCCCAACGGCGAGGCCAACTTCTTCCAGGAGGACGGCGCCAGCGCGAAGAAGACCTTCCTCAAGAGCCCGCTGAAGTACGCGCACGTCACCAGCAGCTTCGGGTCGCGCTTCCACCCGGTGCTCCAGTACCTGAAGAACCACAACGGCGTGGACTACGGCACGCCCATTGGCACCCCGGTGTGGGCCGTGGCGGACGGCACCGTCGTGTCCGCGGGCAACGCGGGCGCCGCCGGCAACATGGTGCTGCTGCGCCACGCCAACGGCATGGAGACGCAGTACATGCACCTGTCGCGCTTCGGTGACGGCGTGCGCGCCGGCCAGCGCGTGCGGCAGAAGCAGGTGATTGCCTACTCCGGCAACACCGGCCGCTCCACTGGCCCGCACCTGCACTTCGGCCTGAAGCGCAACGGCACCTACGCCAACCCGCTCACCCAGAAGTTCCCTCGCGCGGATCCGCTGCCCAAGGAGCTGACGGCGGACTTCCTCGCCAAGGCGCATGACATGGCCCAGCAGATTGACGCCGTGTCCGTGGCCGCCGTCGCCGGCAAGGCGGGCCCGCCGCCCACCGCCACGAAGTAACCTCAGGCGTCTTGAGTTGAAAGCCCCCGGGCCCCCTCCCCTTCACGGTGGAGCGGGGCCCGTCGCTTGTCGCCGAGCCGTCAGGTCCACTCGATGATGAATTCGGAGTCGCCCAGGCACCGCTCGGAGCCCCGCACACTGCCTTCACGGTGCACCGCGGTGAGGGGGCCCATGAGGATGCCTTCGTGGACCTCCACGGGCAGCAGGTCGCCCTTGAAGAGCAGCCGCACGCGCTTGTCGCCCAGGGCCTGGTACTCGCGCTGCCCGTAGCTCACTGCGGTGGAGTAGGACGCGGGCGCGTTGCTGTACAGGCGCTTGGGGTCTCCGCCGCCGGAGGTGAGGCGCAGGAGCGTCTGCCCCACCGTGGACTCGAAGAACGTTCCGACGATGGCCTGCCCGCACGCCCGCAGGGCCGCGTCGCGCGTGCCGAACTCCGGCTGGAGCGCCTCCGACGCGAAGGCGAGCAGCCGCAGGAAATCCACCGCCGGATAGGAGAAGAAGTCCACGGGGCTGCGCTGCATGAGCGGCGCGCGCAGGCGCTCCGCGGCGTCACGCCCCAGCCGCTGGTGCACGAGCCTCAGCACCGCCGCGAAGCTCAGCCCCCGCACCGTGTCCCCTGGCCGGGTGAGGGCGATGCGCTGCTCCAGGTCATCCAGGGGGAAGGACATTCGCGAGCGTTTTACTCCAGTTCCGCGCGCTTCCAGCCCTTCCACGAATTGGATGTGCTTGCCTTCACACGCCCTGGGGCCGCGCCGCGTCACGGCGGGTCCCCGAGCACCTTCCCTCCCTGGCGGGGGAAGCGGCCGACCCCGGCAGGGGACGAGGGTTTCCCCTGCCCTGGGCTGGCGTGACACGGTACCCTTCCGTCATGGGCGTCCCGCGTCAAAAGCGCGGGCGCTTGCGCAGTCCATCAACCCCCTCGCGACCTTCGAGACGACCGACTTATGGCTCCTCCCGCCTCCGCGCGCCCCGCATCGCCCACGCCCTCCGCCTCGGGAGCTCCCGAAGACAGCGGCCGCACCGGGCTCGACGCGGCCAGCGTCCGTCGCGGCTTCTTCGAACACGTGCGCTATTCGCGCGGCAAGAACCCGGAGACGGCCACCCCGCACGACCGCTTCATGGCGCTGTCGCTGGCCGTGCGCGACCGCCTCACGGACCGCTGGGTGAAGACGGCGCGCACCTACTACGAGCAGGACGTCAAGCGCGCCTATTACCTGTCCGCGGAGTACCTGCTGGGTCGCGCGCTGGGCAACAACCTGCTCAACCTCAACATGTACGAGGCCGCGGCCGCCGCCATGCAGGAAGTCGGCGTGGACCTGAGCCAGCTGCTGGAGATGGAGCCGGACGCGGGCCTGGGCAACGGCGGTCTGGGCCGGCTGGCGGCGTGCTTCCTGGATTCGCTGGCCACGCTGGGCTACCCGGGCATGGGCTACGGCATCCGCTACGAGTTCGGCATCTTCTCCCAGGACCTGGTGGAGGGACACCAGGTGGAGCGCGCGGACGAGTGGCTGAAGTTCGGCAACCCGTGGGAAATCGTGCGGCCGGAGAAGGCGGTGCCGGTGCGCTTCTTCGGGCGCGTGGAGCATCACCAGGGTCCGGATGGCCGGCCGGTGGCGCGCTGGGTGGGCGGCAAGACGGTGATTGGCGTGCCGTACGACACACCCATCGCGGGCTACGGCAACAACACCGTCAACACGCTGCGGCTGTGGCAGGCGCGCGCGAGCGCGGAGTTCGACCTGCTGCTGTTCAACGCCGGTGACTACGAGCGGTCCGTGGTGGAGAAGAACGACTCGGAGGTCATCTCCAAGGTCCTCTACCCCAACGACGCGTTCCAGGCCGGCAAGGAGCTGCGCCTCAAGCAGCAGTACTTCTTCGTGGCGTGCTCCATCGCGGACATCGTCCGGCGCTACCTGAAGAACCACAACGACTTCCGTGACTTCTCCCGGAAGGTGGCCATCCAGCTCAATGACACGCACCCGGCCATTGGCGTGGCGGAGCTGATGCGCGTGCTGGTGGACGAGCGGCGCCTGCTCTGGGACGAGGCGTGGTCCATCACCCAGGAGACGTTCGGCTACACCAACCACACGCTCCTCGCGGAGGCCATGGAGCGCTGGCCGGTGTCGCTGTTCGAGCGGCTGCTGCCGCGTCACCTGGAAATCATCTTCGAGATCAACCAGCGCTTCATGCGCCAGGTGCAGATCCGCTACCCGTTCGACGTGGAGAAGCAGCAGCGGATGAGCCTGGTGGAGGAGGGCTCGGAGAAGAAGATCCGCATGGCCCACCTGGCCGTGGTGGGCAGCCACAGCATCAACGGCGTGGCCGCGCTGCACACGGACCTCTTGCGCCGCGACGTGCTGCCGGACTTCGCGCAGATGTACCCGGAGCGTTTCAACAACAAGACCAACGGCGTGACGCCGCGCCGGTGGCTGGCGTGGTGCAACCCGCGCCTGTCCAAGCTCATCACCAGCCGCATTGGTGAGGGCTGGGCCACGGACCTGGACCAACTCCTGAAGCTGGAGGCGCACGCGGAGGACCCGGAGTTCCGCAAGGCCTTCCGCGAGGTGAAGCGCGCCAACAAGGACGAGCTGGCCCAGCACGTGAGGGATTTGCGCTGGGTGCAGCTCAATCCGGACGCCATCTTCGACGTGCAGATCAAGCGCCTGCACGAGTACAAGCGGCAGCTGCTGGACGCCGTCCACATCGTGGCGCTGTGGATGAAGGCGCGCCGCGACCCGTCCAGCGTCATCGCGCCGCGCGCGTTCCTCTTCGGCGCGAAGGCCGCGCCGGGCTACCACCTGGCGAAGCTGACCATCCGGCTCATCAACGGCATCGCGGAGGTGGTCAACAGCGACGCGGGCGCCACGGGGCTGCAGGTGGTGTTCCTGCCCAACTACCGGGTGAGCCTGGCGGAGCGCATCATCCCCGCGGCGGACGTGTCCGAGCAGATCTCCACTGCGGGCTGGGAAGCGTCCGGCACGGGCAACATGAAGCTGATGCTCAACGGCGCGCTGACGCTGGGCACGCTGGACGGCGCCAACGTGGAGATTCGCGACGCGGTGGGCGACGAGAACTTCTTCCTCTTCGGGCTCACGGCGGACGAGGTCATCGCGCGCAAGAAGGCCGGCTACAAGCCGCGCGAGGTGTACGAGTCCAACACGGAGCTGCGCGAGGCGCTGGACCTCATCCGCTCGGGCTTCTTCTCCCCGGAGGACCGCAACCTCTTCCAGCCGCTGGTGGACAGCCTGCTCAACGAGGACCGCTACCTGGTGCTCGCGGACTTCGCGGCCTACGCGGCGAAGCAGGAGGACGTGGCGCGCGCCTACAAGGACACCGAGTCCTGGACGAAGAAGTGCATCATCAACGTCGCCCGCGCGGGCATCTTCTCCTCCGACCGCACCATCAAGCAGTACGCGGAGGAGATCTGGCGCGTGCAGCAGACGAAGGTGGAGTGACGTTCCGCTCCAGCACCGGCAGCCCCAGCCTCCTGGGGCTGCCGTGTCGTCAGCGGCTTACGCGGCCTTGTTCAGCCACGCCTCGTACGCGCGGAAGTCGTAGTCGCGGCCGAGGAAGTGGTGCACCAGGCGCGCGGCGTCGTCGGAGCCGCCCGGCTCCAGCACCGCGCGGCGGTAGTCCTGCGCGGGCTCCGGGTTGAGCAGGCCCTTCGTCTGGAAGACCGTGAAGAGGTCCTTCGCGATGACCAACGACCACATGTACGTGTAGTAGTTGGACGAGTACCCATCCAGGTGCCCGAAGGTGAGGTGGAAGTACGTGCCCTCCAGGTACGGGAAGGGGATGTACTGGCCCTGCAGCTCGCGCACGAGCGCGGTGGCGTCCAGGTCCTTCGGGTCGCGCCGGTACAGCTCCAGGCTGAGCGCCGCGTAGAACATCTGCTGTCGCACGAAGAGGCCCTTGCCGAACTCGTCCGCGGCGAGCATGCGCTCCACCAGGTCCGCGGGCAGCGACTCCCCCGTCTGATAGTGCTTCGCGAAGGTCTGCAGGCACGTCACGTCGCGCGCCCACTCCTCCAGCATCTGCGACGGGGCCTCCACGAAGTCCCACTCCGTGCGCACGCCGGACAGGCCCGCCCACTTCGTGTGGCCGCCGAAGATGTGGTGCAGCAGGTGGCCGAACTCGTGGAAGAAGGTCTCCACGTCGCCGTGCTGCATGAGCGCGGGCTCCGTGCCGGGCTTGGGGAAGTTGCAGATGAGCGCGCCTTCCGGCAGCCGCCGCCCTGACTTGCCGCTCGTCAGCGTGAACTGGGCCGCGTGCTTGTACTTGTCCGCGCGCGGGTGCATGTCCAGGAAGAAGCGGCCCTTGAGCGTCTGGCCTTCGTAGACGTCATAGGCCTCCACGTCCGGGTGCCACACGGGCACGCCCTTCACCGGGCGGTACGTGACGCCGAAGAGGCGCGCGGTCAGGTCCAGCACGCCCTGCTTCACGCGCGTGTATTCGAAGTACGGGCGCACCGTCTGCGAGTCGAAGGCGTACTGCTCCGCCTTCACGCGGTCATCCAGGTAGCCGGAGTCCCACGGGTTCACCTGGTCGGCCTTCGGGTCGTCCTTGCGCTTGCGCTCCAGGAGCACCGCGTAGTCGCGCTTCATGCGCTCTTCGGACGCGTCAGCGATCTTCCGGATGAAGGTGCCCGCGGCATCCGCGCTGCGCACCATCTTGTCCTCGGTGGCGTAGGCGGCCCAGTGGGGGTAGCCCAGCAGCGTGGCCAGCTCATGGCGCTTCTGCACCAGGCTCTGGAGCACGTTCACGTTGGCGGGGTAGCCGCGCTGGCGGTTGGCGCGCCAGAGCTCTTCGCGGGCCTTGCCGTCGCGCGCGTAGGTGAGGAAGGGCACCAGGTCCGGGTAGTCCGTGGAGATGCGCACCTGGCCGTCCTCGCCGGGGGCGTGCGCGCGCACGTAGTCCTCCGGCAGGCCGTCCAGCGCGGCCGGGGGCAGCGCCACCTTGCGGGTGTCCTGGCTGATGTTGCGGCTGAACTCCTGGCCAATGCGGACGAGTTCCTCCTGGAGCGCCTTCACCTTCGCGCGGGTGGCTTCGTCGCGGTCCACGCCGGCGCGGCGGAAGTCGCGCAGCACCTTCTCCATCCACTTGCGCGTGGCGGCGTCCTCGTTGGCCAGGCTCACGGCCGCGAGGACGTCGTAGACGCCCCGGTCCATGCGGATGTCGTTGGCCAGGTTCTCGATGGCCTGCTCGGCGGCCTCCGCGGCCTCGCGCAGGGCGACCTCCGGGTGCGTGTGGCGCACGACGCTGGCGCGCGCGGCGGCGTCATCCAGCGCGGCGGAGGACTCGTCGAACAGCTCCAGGACGTCCTTGGGGGGCGTGGAGGCGGGCAGCGTCTTCAGTCGCGCGATGCCGTCGCGGGCCTTGGCCAGGGCCTCCTCGCTCGCGCGGCGGAACTCCTCCGGCGGGCAGGTGACGTGGCGGGCGGCGTCGGGGACCAGGGGGTCGGACACGGGAAGGGCTCCTCTCAAGCCGTGGGTGTGCGGGAAAGGGGTCAAAGCTAATGCGCCCCGCACGCCCTGGCAGCATCCGTGTTGCACGGAGCAGGCGGTTGCCGGGCAGTGGACGCCCTCCCCTGCCCCGTCCGTCGGGCGGCGGACGGGCGGGCGGGGTCCCAAAGGCGGAAGGCCGCCCCGGCGTGCCGGAGGCGGCCTTCCTGGGACTTCAAGGGTGAGGCGGAGGCGTCAGTAGAACTCGAGCGGGCTTGCGGAGTTCTGTGGCTGCCGGACGGCGCGGGTCACGAAGTTCGCGCTGTTGTTGTCCGTGTCATACCCATTGCCCCGGGCAGCGTCCGCGCCACCCACGGCCATGGTGGCGGAGATGGAAGTGGAAACGGCCATGCGCTCGATGCTTCCGCCCGACGCCGGATGGGACGGACCCTTTGTGCCTTCGGGGGAGTCCGCGGTTCCCCATCCCAGCCTGTCCACGTCCACGTACGTCGAGCCCACGAGGCGCTGGACGCGGACGTTGCCACCAGCGGTCGTGGAGGCCGACATATCGAAGGTGTAGCCGACGTCCCTCGCGGCCGCGCCAGTGCTGGGGTAGGCCGCCCCGCCCAGGAGGAAGTAGCCGTGGGCGCGAATGACCTTCCCGGCCGGAATGGTGACCGGGGAACTCCAGCTTGGCCCGGCTGCGGACTTATAGCTGACCTGCCAGTTGGACAGGTCCACGTCCGCGTTCGTCGGGTTGTAGAGTTCGATGAACTCGTCCGTCGCGGCCCCGGTGAGGCCTCCGCTGATTTCACTAATGACCACGTGGTTCGTCAGCGCGGGCTTGCCCACCGTCACCGAGCCGTAGGTGCCCGCAGGCGGATCCACCCTGCCGAACTGGTCGCAGTACACCCACTGCTCGTCCGTGAACCGGTACCGGAAGCCGTAGTTGTACGTGCCAGCCATGGGAATCTGGAGGACCGCCTTCATCTCGTCGTTGTTCGAGTTCGGTGTGGTGAAGCCCGGGTTGAAGTCCGCCGCCGTCCACGTCCAGCCCGCCGGGTTGGTGGCGTCCGTGCCGTAGCCCAGCTGCGCCTCGATGCGGGGGTAGAAGTCGTTGCCCTTCGTGTTCCGCTGCGTGACGTCGTAGCTGTAGAACTGGCTGAAGATGTCGTAGCTGTCGTTGGGGTTGATGGCCGCCGGGTAGGCGCCGTCCGGCGACGGGAACGTCTTCGGGTACTGGATGGCGCAGTAGTTGAGCGGCTTCTCCACGTTCAGGCCGCAGTCGTCGTTGGCCTGGCCCGGCGTGCCCCGGTCCCCGCCCGACAGGCTGCCGGTGGAGTCACACCAGTACCAGGCGTGGCTGCTGCCCTTCGTCCCGATGATGCTGGACGCGAGGCTCATGGCCCGGCCCGTCGTCTGGGGGAACGCGCTCGTGTACGTCAGGCTGTCCACCGTCACCGAGCCCTGCTTGAGCGTGATGGAACCGGTGCTGTCCATGGACTTGTCCGTGCCCCAGGCGTCGTTCGCCGCCACGCCGCCGTTGGTGCCGAAGTTCGCGTTCTGCGCGAGCACCGTGCGGCCCCCCGCCGGCACCAGCAGCGCGTGGCCGTGGTTCACCGTGATGGACGTGGCCGTGCCCGCGCCGTCCACCAGGTCCACCACCAGGCCGTTGGCGTCCAGCAGCTTCGACGTGGTGTTGGTCAGCTCCAGGTACTCGGTGGTGCCCGCGGACGGCGAGTGCATCACCTCCGAGAGGACCAGCTCGCCCGCGCCCGGGTGCGGCGCGTTGGTGCACGCGCCCGCGTAGCAGACCGCGTCCGCGCCGGGGCAGGCCTGGAGCGTCATCTCGCCGTCCACGCAGGTCGGCGCGCCGTTCTGCACCACGCACACCGACGCGTAGACCTCCAGCGACGTGCCGTCCTCCGCGCACTGGGACGCGGGCGGCGTGCACACGTAGCCGCTGCACGGGTTGGTGGTGGCGGTGCTCGCGGTGGCCAGCGCGCTGGCGTTGTCCGCGCCGTCGAACGCCTTCAGCGCGAAGTGGTACGTCGTGGCCTCCGTCAGGCCGGTCACGGTGAAGGACTCCGCCGTACCCGCCGTCTTCGGCGTGCCCACACCCGTCACCAGCGTGGCCGAGCCGAAGTTGGCGTCAGTGATGGCGGCCGTGGCGTAGCGCAGCTCGTAGCGAGCGGCCGTGCCCAGGGCGCCGTCATCGCCCGGCGCCTGCCAGTCCAGCCGGATGCTGGCGCCGTCCACCGCCGTCGCGCTGAAGCCCGCCGCGGCGGCCGGTGCCTGCGTGTCGAAGATGATCAGGTCCGCGGACGTGATGTCCTGGAACTCGTCCGCGCTCGCCTGGAACTGGTAGGTGCCCTCGTCATTGACGCTGAGCTCAGCGAAGGTGGCCACGCCGCCCACGGTGGTGCGCGTGGGGAGTCCCTGGGCGAAGGTGCCGCCCGCCAGCGCCAGCTGCACGTCCACCGCCGCGTCCGTGACGGTGTTGCCGTAGGCGTCCTGCACCGCGACCTCGATGTCCACCAGCGACTGCCGCACCCCACCCGTCGTGGGCGCGGAGGCGAAGGTCAGGTGGTCTCCGGAGGCGGGGATGATGGCGTAGGTATGCGAGGCCGTGAGCGACGGGTCCGCCACGTCCTCCGCGGTGACCTCCTGGTCTCCGGCGGTGCGCAACTCCACGCTGAAGGTATGCCGGCCCTCGTCCAGCAGGGTGAACGTATACGCGCCGGGCAGCACTGCCTGCGCATCCGAGGAGGAGAACGTCACCGTGGACGCGTACTCCTTCGCCACGTTGCCGTAGGTGTCACGCGCCACCAGCTCGTAGCTCAGCGACTGGCCCGCGCCGAAGGGGCCCGCGCTCGCGACGGCTTCCAGGGACGCGGCCGTGCTGGCGCGCACCTCCGCGTCCACCGTCCCGGTGAGCGCCGGGGTCGCGGTGTCCGCGGCGGTGAGCGACTGCGTCCCCGCCGTCTTGAACACGAGGCCGGAGACGGTCTTCTCCCCCTGGTCCTCCGGGGCGAAGACGGCGTCCGCGGGAAGCTCCGCCTGCGCGTCCGAGGACGTGAAGTGCACCGTGCCGGTGTAGCCCTGGATGCGGTTGCCATGGGCATCCGTCACGGACACGGTCACGTCATTCGAGTCGCCCGCATCGACCGGGTCCGGGAAGGCCGCCAGCACGAGCTTCGCCGCGGCGCCGGCGCCCACCGTGAAGGACTGGCTCACCTGCGTCAGCGGACCTGCGGTGGCCGTGAACGTGAACGTGCCCGCCGTGTCCACGCGCAGGCCGGAGAAGGTGGCCACGCCGTCCACCGCCGCCACGGTCACCGCCTGGAAGCCCGGCTGCCCGGTGAGGGTCAGCGTCACCGCCGTGGTGGCCGTGGAGACCACGTCGCCACGCGAGTCCAGCAGCGACACGGCCACGTTCGCGAGCGCCGAGCCCGCGTTGCCATTCGAAGGCTGCGTCGAGAACGCCAGCTGCGTCACCGACGGATCCGCCGTGGACACGGCGAGGCTGTCCGACCGCGCGGAGTTGCCGTGCGCGTCCGTCACCTTCAGCGCCACGTGGTACGTCTGGCCCGGCGTCAGGCCGGAGAGGGTCGCGGACTGCACCGTGCCCGCGGGCTCGGGGGCGGCGACCGTCACCGGCGTCGCCGCGTTGAAGGCCGCGTCCGTGGTGATGGCGGACGTGGAGTAGCGCAGCTCCTGCGACGTCAGCTGCCCCTGCACACCGTCATCCCCCACGCCCGTCCACTGCACGGTGAGGCCCGTCTCCGTGGCCCCGGTCTGCGTGAGCACCGGCTTCGCGGGCGCCACGTCGTCCACCACCTGCACGTCCGCGCTGCTCACGTCCTGCAGGCCCTGCGCGGAGGCCACCAGGTGCGTGGTGCCATGCCCCGCGATGCTCACTCCCGTGAACGTCGCGACGCCGTCCACCGGCGCCGCGCTCACGGTCCCGCCCAGCGTGAAGGCCCCCGCCGGCAGCGACAGCTCCACCGCCAGCCCGGTCACCGACACCGGGTTGCCGAAGGCGTCCAGCACCGCCACCTTCACGGTCCCCAGCGAGGCGCGCGTCGACACGCGCGTGGCCGGCTGCTGCGTGAACGCCAGCTTCGAGGCCGCCGCGGCGGACACCATCACCCTGAACTCGAAGGAGAAGGCGCCCGCGCTGTCCGCGAGGGTCAGGAACTGGGGCCCGGCCGTGCGGAAGGTGATGCCCTGGAACTTGAACTTGCCCGCATCCGTGGCGGTGAACGTGTGGGAGGGCAGTGTCGCGGCCGCGTCCGTGGACGTCAGCATCACCGTGCCCGTGTAGTTCGTCGCCGCGTTGCCATGGAGGTCCTCCAGCGTGACCTCCTGGGCCTCCGCCACGCCCACCGTGACGTTGTCCAGGAAGCGGTCCAGCCCCACCCCCTTCACCGCACCGGGCGCCACCGAGAAGACGGTGCTGGCCACGGGCTCGAAGCCCGGGGCGTTCGCGATGAAGTGGTAGCCCCCGCCTGCCTTCTTCAGCACCACGTCCGGGAAGGTCGCGACGCCGTTCACCGCGGTCACCTTCACCTGGCCCTCCGGGAACACGATGCCGCCGGAGCCCAGCGACAGTGTCACCTCCGCCGTGCTGTCCGTCACCACCGCGCCGGCGCCATCCCGAACCTCCACCACCAGGAGCTTGAGCGGCTCGCCCGCCACGCCATCCGGCAGCGCTGAGCGGAAGGCCAGCGTCTTCACCGTGCTGACGTCCGCGAATGTCACCGTGGCCGTCTGGGTGAGCGGCACCATCTTGCCGGTGTCGTCCTTCACGGACGCCTTCACGGTCTTCACGCCCGGCACCGTGGACGTCACGTGCGCCTGCGCCTCGCCTCGGATGTCGGTGAGCACCGCCGACCCCAGAACGGAGGCACCCTCCCCCTCCACCGTCACCGACACGGTGCGCCCGGACAGCCGCGAGCCGTCCGCCTTGCGCAGCGCCGTCACGGTGACGACCGCCACGTCGCTGCCGTTCGCCAGCACTCCCGTGGGCCGGTCCACCACCACCGTGGAGGCCGCCGCGTCCACCACGCCTTCCACCTCCGGAGGAGGCTGCGGCGGGGTTCCAGAATCCGTGCAGCCCAGCGACAGGGTCAGACACAGCACGCTCAACCCCAGACAGCGGGCGAGCACAGCGATCCGTGGGGACATGAATGTCTCCGTCCAGCGAGCAGACCCCGCGCGGCTTCGTGCGCTTCACGTGGGGTTGCAGTGCTTTCTAGCAGACATCCCCCTGCCACCGCGAAGCAGGGCCGGAAGTTTGCATATCAACTGGAATCGCCCCCACGTGGGAGCGGTCAGTAGAACTCGAGCGGGCTCGCGGAGTTCTGCGGCTCCCGGTTCGGGATGTTCCAGAAGTTCGCCGCGTTGTTGTCCGTGTCGTAACCGTTCCCCCGCCAGTAATCCCTGCCAATCAGGGACACCTGCTCAGCGAGGATGGAGGTGGATACGGCCTTGCGGATCAAGCTTCCGTATGTGGAGTACGTGGCGGCGGAACCCTCGGGATGGCTGGCGGCGCCGTACCCGAGCCTGTCCACTTCGGTGAAGGTCGACCCGGATGGGCGCTGGAGGCGGATATGACCACCGGGCCAGGAGTCCGTTGCGTCGAAAGCAGAGTACGCGACGTCCGCGGCGACCATTCCCGTGTAGGTCGCGCCGCCCAGTAGGAAGAAGCCGTGAGCGCGAATCAGGCTTCCGGCCGGGAGGATGACTGTCGTGTAGCTGCTCCCGTCGCCGGGCATGTAGCCCACCTCCCAGCCCGACAGGTCCACGTCCGCGTGCGTCGGGTTGTAGAGCTCGATGAACTCATCCTCGCTGACGTAGGGCTTTCCCCCACTGAACTCGCTGATGACGACATGGTCCGTCAGCGGCGGCTTCACGTCCGCCACCACCGTCACCGAGCCGTACGTGCCCGCGGGCGGAACGGTGATGCCGTTCCGATCGCAATACACCCACGGCGCGCCCGCGTCCTTGAACCGGTAGCGGAAGCCATAGCGGTACGTGCCGGCCGTGGGAATGTTCATCCAGGCCCTCATCTGGTCGTTCACGCTTCCCCCGGACACGCCGTAGTTCACGTTGAAGTCGGCCGGGATCCACGTCCAGCCCGCCGGCTGGGCCGCGTCCGTGCCGTACCCCAGCTGCGCCTCGATGCGCGGATGGAAGTCATTGCCGGTCGGGTTCCGGGTGGTGACGTCGAAGTCGGAGAACGTGCTGGTGATGGCGTAGGTCGCGGTGGTGGTGATGGTGGCCGGGTAGATGTCCTCCGGGAACGTCTTCGGGCGCTGGATGTTGCAGAAGTCCACCGGTGGCTGGACGTTGATGCCGCAGTCGTCGTTGGGCTGGCCCGGCGTGCCCCGGTCCCCGCCCGACAGGCTGCCGGAGGAGTCACACCAGTACCAGGACCGTGACCGCGCGCTGGCCGGCGTGCCGATGATGCTGGACGCGAGGCTCATCGCGCGGCCGGGCGTTTTCGGGAAGTTGTTCCGGTACTCAAGTTCGTCCACCGACGGAGCCCCCGGTGGGCCAAACAGCCCCCGGATGTCGATGGAGCCCGTGCTGTCCATGCGCATGTGCGTGCCATACGCGTAGCTCGCGGGCACCCCACCGTTGGTCGCCGGGTTCGCGTCCTGCGCGAGCACCACCCGGCCGCCCGGTTCAACCAACAGCGGCTTGTCATACAGCACCGTGAAACCCACGTACGACCCCTGACTGCTCGTGAAGTGCACCTGCATGCCATTCAGGTTCATCAGCTTCGAGCTGGTGTTGGTCAGCTCCAGGTATTCCGTCGTCCCGGCGGACGGCGAGTGCATCACTTCGGAGATGACCAGCTCACCCACATTCAGAAACGACGCCGCCAGGGTGCACGCGCCCGCGTGGCAGACCGCGTCCACGCCGGGGCACACCTGGCGCTCCACCGCGCCGGCCTCGCAGGTCGGCATGCCGTTGCGAACCACGCACGCAGACGTGGGCACCTCCCGTGTCTTCGCATCCTCCGCGCACCTCGGAGCCGCCGGCGTGCACACGTAACCGTCGCAAGGGCTGGGGGTGGTGGCGCTCGCGGTGGCGAGCGCGCTGGCGTTCTCCGCGCCGTCGAAGGTCCTCAGCGCGAAGAAGTAGGTCGTCGTCACATCCAGGGCGGAGACGGTGAAGGCCTCCGCCGTGCCCGGAGCCTGCGGCGCGGGCATGCCCATCACGAGCGTGGCCGCGTCAAACGTCGCCTCGGTGATGGCCTCCGTGGCGTAGCGCAGCTCGTAGCGACCGGCGGTGCCCAGCACGCCGTCATCGCCGGGAGCCTGCCAGTCCAACCGGATGCTGGTGCCGGACGCAGCCGTCGCGCTGAAGCCCTGCGCGATGGCCGGAGCCACCGCGTCGGTGATGAGCAGCTCTCCGGACGTAGCGACCCCCAATGTGTCCGCGCTGGCTTCAAACCGATACGTGCCCTCGTCATTCACGACGAGGCCGGCGAAGGTCGCCACACCCTCCACGGTCGTGCGCGTGGGGTTGGCCAGGGAGAAGCTTCCACCCGCGAGCGCCAGCGTCACGTCCGTCGGGGTGTCGCTGACGGTGTTGCCATATGCATCTCGCAGCGCGACCTTCACGTCCGCCAATTCCTGCCGCACCGCTCCCGTCGTGGGCGCGGAGACGAACACCAGTGTGTCGATGGCCGCCGGAACGATGGAATACGTGTGCGAGGCTGTGAGCGACGGGTCCGCCACGTCCTCCGCGGTGACGGACTGGTCCCCCGCGGTGCGCAGCTCCACGCTGAAGGTGTGCCGGCCCTCGTCCAGCAGGGTGAACGTATACGCGCCGGGCAGCACCGCCTGCGCATCCGATGACGAGAAGGTCACCGTGGACGCGTAGTCCTTCGCCACGTTGCCGTAGAGGTCACGCGCCACCAGTTCGTAGCTCAGCGACTGGCCCGCGCCGAAGGGGCCCGCGCTCGCGACAACCTCGAACGACGCGGCCGTGCTGGCGCGCACCTCCGCGTCCACCGTCCCGGTGAGCGCCGGGGTCGCGGTATCCATGACGGTGAGCGACTGCGTGCCTGCCGTCTTGAATACGAGGCCGGAGACCGTCTTCTCGCCCTGGTCCGCCGGCGTGAAGGTCGCATCCGGAGGCAGCACCGCCTGCGTGTCCGAGGACGTGAAGTGCACCGTGCCGGCGTAGTCCTTGAGGATGTTCCCGTAGGCATCCGTCGCGGACACGCTCACATCGGCTGAGTCGCCTGCATCGATGGGGTCCGTGAAGGCCGCCAGCACGAGCTTCGCCGCGGCACCTGCGTCCACCGTGAAGGGCTGGCTCACCTTCGTCAGCGCTCCCGCCGTGGCGGTGAACGTGAACGTGCCCGCCGTGTCCACGCGCAGGCCAGGGAACGTGGCCACGCCATTCACCGCCGCCACCGTCACCGCCGTGAAGCCGGGCTGACCGGTGAGGCTCAGCGTCACCGCCGTAGTGGCCTTGGGGACAACGTCCCCCCGCGCGTCCAGCAGCGACACCTTCACGTCCGCGAGCACCGAACCCGCGGTGCCGTTTGACGGCTGCGGCGTGAACGCCAGCTGCGTCACCTGCGGATCCGCCGTGGACACCGCGAGGCTGTCCGACCGCGCGGAGTTGCCGTGCGCGTCCGTCACCTTCAGCGCCACGTGGTACGTCTGGCCCGCCCCGAGCCCGGAGAGGGTCGCGGACTGCACCGCGCCCGCGGGCACGGGGGCGGCGACCGTCACCGGCGTCGCCGCGTTGAAGGCCGCGTCCGTGGTGATGGCGGACGTGGAGTAGCGCAGCTCCTGCGACGTCAGCTGTCCCTGCACACCGTCATCACCCACGCCCGTCCATTGCACGGTGAGGCCCGTCTCCGTGGCCCCCGTCTGCGTCAGCACCGGCTTCGCGGGCGCCACGTCGTCCACCACCTGCACGTCCGCGCTGCTCACGTCCTGCATCTGGAGAGGCGCCACGGAGGCAATCAAGTGAGTGGTGCCATGTCCCGCGATGCTCAGGTCCGGGAACGTCGCGACACCGCCGTCAGCCCACTGCTGCAACCCTCCCGACAGCGTGAAGGCACCCGCCGGCACCGAGACATGCACCAGGATGCCAGTCACCGGCGACGTATTGCCGAAGGCGTCCTTCAATTCGACCTTCACGGTGCCCAGGGCTCCGCGCGTCGACACGCGCGACGAAGGCTGCTGCGTGAAGACCATGTGCGTGGGCAACGCGCCGGACACGTCCACGGGGGAGGTGAACGAGAAGGCCCCTGCGCTGTCAGCAATCGTCAGGAACTGGGGCCCGGCCGTGCGGAAGGTGATGCCCTGGAACTTGAACCTGCCCGCGTCCGCGGCGGTGAACGTGTGGGAGGGCAGCGTCGCGGCCGCGTCCGTGGACGTCAGCGTCACCGTGCCCGTGTAGTTCGTCGCCGTGTTGGCGTACGCGTCCGCGAGCGTGACCTCCAGGGCCTCCGTCGCACCCGCCGTGGTGGTATCCAGGATGCGGTCCAGCCCCAGCGCCGACACCGCACCGGGAGCCACCGAGAAAAAGGTGCTGGCCACGGGCTCGAAGTCCGGCGCGTTCGCGATGAAGTGGTAGCCCCCGCCCGCCTTCTTCAGCACCACGTCCGGGAAGGTCGCGACGCCATTCACCGCGGCCACCGTCAGCAGGCCCTCCGGAGGCTCGATGCCGCCGGAGCCTGGCGACAGCGTCACCTCCACCGTGCTGCCCGTCACCACCGCGTCGGCGCCGTTGCGCACCTCCACGACCAGGCCCTGGAGCGGCACACCCGCCACGCCGTCCGGCAGCGCCGAGCGGAACGCCAGCGTCTTCACGGTGTTGACGTCCGCGAAGTCCACCGTGGCTGTCGCGGTGAGCGGCACCCGCCTGCCGAGGTCATCCGTCACCGACGCCCTCACCGTCTTCACGCCGGGCACCATGGATGACACCCGCGCCCGGGCCTCGCCGTTGATGTCAGTGATGGCCGCCGATTCCAGGACGGAGGCGCCCTCCCCTTCCACCGTCAGCGACACCGCGAGCCCGGACAACGGGGAGCCGTCCGTCTTGCGCAACGCCGTCACGGTGATGACCGCCGTGTCCCGACCGTTCGCGAGCACGCCCGTGGGCGGGTCCACCACCACCGTGGAGGCCGCCGCGTCCACCACGTCCTCGGGCGGCGGCTGCGGGGAGATTCCGGGCTCCGTGCAGCCCAGCGACAGCCCAAGACACAACACGCTCAAACCCAGACAGCGGGCGAGCACAGCAATCCGTGGGGTCATGGATGTCTCCGTCCGGCAAGCAGCCCCGCGCTGCGGCGTGCGCAGCACGCGGGGTTGCAATGCCTTCTAGCAGACATCCCCCGGGCACCGCGACGCAGGGCCGGGACACTGCACATCCACTGCAATCAGCCGTTGATGGCCTGGAGCACCGCGGCACCGCCCAGCAGGGACTGGCCACCGTCGCAGACCATGATGGAGCCGGTGATGTACGACGCGGCGTCCGACGCCAGGAACAAGGCCAGCCGGGCGATGTCATCCGGCTTTCCGAATCGCTGGAGCGGCAGGGCTTCCGCGAGCTTCTGCCGGGCGCCTTCCGACGGGGCGAGGCGGCTCATGCCCTCCGTGCCTTCAATCGGGCCCGGGGTGATGGCGTTGACGCGCACGCCCGTGCCGCCCCACTCGATGGCGAGCACGCGGGTGAGCATGTCCACGCCGGCCTTGGCGGCGCACACGTGGGCCTGCATGGCCATGGGCAGGTACGCCTGGGGCGCGGAGATGTTGATGACGGCGGCGCCCGGCTTGCGCAGGTGTTCGAAGGCGGCGCGGGACACGTTGAAGGTGCCCAGCACGTCGATGTCCATCACCGCCTTGAAGCCGTTGGAGGACATGCCCAGCACGGGCGCGGGGAAGTTGCCGGCCGCGCCGCACACCAGCACGTCGATTTCGCCGTATGCGTCCTTCACCTGCTGCAACGCCTTCTCCACGGACGCGTAGTCGCGCACGTCCGCGGCCACGCCCATGGCGGTGCCGTGGGCCTGGAGGCCCTTCACCGCGCCCTCCAGCTTCTCCACGTTGCGGCCGTTGATGGCCACCTTCGCGCCCGCCTTCACGAACGCGGTGGCGATGCCGAGGTTGATGCCGCTGCTGCCGCCGGAGACGAACGCCGTCTTGCCCTTGAGCAGCCCATCCTTGAACACGCTGTCCGCCATGGAGTCGCTTCCTTTCGAAATCAGCCGAACTCGACGACCTTCTGCCCGAAGAGGCGGTCCACGGCGAGGAGCAAATCGTCGTTCACCTGCACCTTGAGGGTGGTGCCGGAGATGTGCGCCTCCGCCTCCCCGGGGAACAACACGCTCACCGCCACCGGGGTCGCGCCCGCGTACTTCTTCGCCAGCTCGTTGAGCTTCGCCAGCCGCTCCTCCGTGACGATCTCCGCGGGCAGCCGCAGCTCCAGCCGCTTGGTGCGCTTCTCACGCACGGCCTTGAGGCTCTGGATGTCGTCGACGATGAGCTCCGCGGTGGGCGTGTTCTCGTCGCGCTGGGAAATCTGCACGGTGCCGGTGACGAGGATGGGGTCGTCCGACTTGAGCAGGTGCTCCCAGTGCTCGTATCCCGGCTTGGGGCCCTGCTTGGCCCACTTGCCGTCCTTGCCCATCACGTTGCGCGTGCCGTCCTTGCCCGGGAAGCACACCAGCTCCGTGGAGCCGGACAAATCCTCGATGGTGACCCACGCCATGCGCTTGCCCGTCTTGGTGGGGCGCTCGCGCAGCACGGTGATGATGCCCGCCACGGTGAGCTTCTCGTCGCGGCGCGCGCGCTGCACGGCGGTGATGGGCCGCGCGTAGCGCTTGAGCTCCTTCTCGTACTGGTACAGCGGGTGGCCGGACACGTAGAAGCCGATGGACTCCTTCTCGAAGGCCAGGCGCTCCTTCTCCGGCCACTCCTCCACCGCCGCGTAGTCATCCTTGAGGCCGGTGCCGGCGGACGCGGGACCCGAGAGCATGCCGAACAGCGAGCTCTGGCCCGCGGCCTTGTCCTTCTGGCTGGAGGAGCCGCGGTTCATCGCGCGCTCGATGGTCTCGAAGAGCTGCGCGCGGGGGCGCTTCTCGAAGTCGAAGGCGCCGGCCTTGACCAGCGCTTCCAGCACCTTGCGGTTCACGCGACGGCCGTCCACGCGCTCGCAGAAGTCGAAGAGGCTCTTGAAGGGGCCTTCCTTGCGCGCCTCCAGGATGGACTCGATGGCGCCCTCGCCCACGCCCTTGATGGCGCCCAGACCGAAGCGGATCTTCCCCTCCACCGCGCCGAAGGCCAGGTCGGACAGGTTCACGTCCGGCGGCAGCACCTGCGTGCCCGACTCGCGGGCCTCGCCGATGTGCTTCACCACCTTGTCGGTGTTGTCCTTCTCGCTGGTGAGAAGGGCGGCCATGAATTCGCACGGGTAGTGGGCCTTGAGCCACGCCGTGTGGATGGTGACCAGGCCGTACGCCGCGGAGTGGCTCTTGTTGAAGCCGTACTCGGCGAACTTCTCCATCAGGTCGAAGATTTCGCCCGCGACCTTCAGGTCCACGTTGTTGATCTTGCAGCCTTCGAGGAAGCCGGCCCGCTCGGCCTGCATGACCTCGGCCTTCTTCTTGCCCATGGCGCGGCGAAGAAGGTCGGCGCGGCCCAGGGTGTAGCCTCCCAGCACCTGGGAGATCTGCATCACCTGTTCCTGGTAGACGATGACGCCGTAGGTGTCCTTGAGCACCGGCTCCAGGTTGGGGTGCGGGTAGGACACCTTCTCCCGGCCGTGCTTGCGGTTGATGAAGACGTCCACCATGCCGGCGTCCAGCGGACCCGGGCGGTAGAGCGCGCCCGCGGCGATGACGTCTTCGAAGCAGGTGGGCTTGAGCTTCATCACCATTTCGGTGAAGCCGCTGGACTCCATCTGGAAGACGCCGGCGGTGTCGCCCTCCGCCATCAACTGCCACATCTTCTCGTCATGCAGCGGGATTTCGTGCCGCTTGATGTCCTTGCCGTGGTTGCGGTTCACCAGGTCCAGCGCGTGCTGGATGACCGTGAGCGTCTTCAGGCCGAGGAAGTCGAACTTCACCAGGCCCGCGGCCTCCACCTCGTCCTTGGCGAACTGGGTGATGAGGATCTTCTCGCCGGGCGGCTGGTAGACGGGCACGAACTCCCAGAGCGGCTTGTCCGCGATGACCACGCCCGCGGCGTGCATGCCGGGCTGGCGGTGCAGGCCCTCCAGCGCGAGCGCGATTTCCAGCACGTCCTTGGTGGTGACGGGGTTGCCCTCCACCTCACCGATGTTCTGGGGCTTTTCGATCATCTCCTTGAGGCGAGGCTCCATTTCGATGGCCTCCTTCAAGGTGATGTTGAGGACTTCGGGCACCAGCTTGGCGATGCGGTCGCCTTCGCTGAACGGCAGGCCGAAGACGCGGCAGACGTCGCGCAGCACGCTCTTGGCCTTGAGCGAGCCGAACGTGATGATCTGCCCCACGTTCATCTCGCCGTACTTGCGGCCCACGTACTTGATGACCTCGTCGCGCCGGTCCTGGCAGAAGTCGATATCGAAGTCCGGCATCGACACGCGCTCCGGGTTGAGGAAGCGCTCGAAGAGGAGGTTGTACGGGATGGGGTCCAGGTCGGTGATGCGCAGCGCGTAGGCCACCAGCGAACCGGCGCCGGAGCCACGGCCCGGGCCCACCGGGATGTTGTGGTCCTTGGCCCAGTTGATGAAGTCCTGGACGATGAGGAAGTAGCCGGAAAAGCCCATGCGCTGGATGACGCCCAGCTCCAGCGTGAGGCGCGCCTGGTACTGCTCGCGGTCGATGGGGTACTGGCCTTCCAGTTCCTTGAAGCGCTGGCGGAGGCCCTCGTAGGACAGCTCCGACATGAAGGTGTCCGGGGTGTGGCCGTCCGGCACCTTGAACGTGGGGAGCATGGGCTTGCCCAGCTTCAGCTCCACGTTGCACATGTCCGCGATGCGCATGCTGTTGTGCACGGCCTCCGGAGAGTCGGAGAAGAAGCCGAGCATCTCCTCCGGGCTCGTGACGTAGAGCTTGTCGGTGGAGTGGCGCAGGCGCTTGTTGTCCGCCAGCGTCTTGCCGCTGGCGATGCACATGAGCAGCTCGTGCGCCTTGGCGTCCTCGCGCTTGATGTAGTGCGCGTCCGCGGTGGCGACGAGCGGGATGTCCAGGTCACGAGACAGCTGCTTCAGGTTCTCGTTGGCCTTGTCCTGCTCGACCATGCCGTTGGACTGGACCTCCAGGTAGAAGCTGTCGGGCTCGAAGATGCCCTTGTATTCGGCGGCCACGCGGCGGGCGTTGTCCATGTCGCCGCGGAAGCACGCGCTCGTGACTTCACCGCCCAGGCACGCGGTGAGACCGACAAGGCCCTTGCTGTGCTCCGCGAGCACCTGCTTGTCGATGCGCGGGTGGTAGTAGAACCCGTTCATGTAAGCGGTGGAGGACAGGTAGCGCAGGTTCGCGTAGCCCTCCGCGTTCTTGGCCAGGAGGATGAGGTGGTGGGCCACCTTCTCCGAACGGTCCTCGCGCCCCTTGGGGCCCGCGACGTAGGCCTCCAGGCCGAGGATGGGCTTGATGCCGGCGTCCTTGGCCTTCTTGTAGAAGTCGATGGTGCCGAACATGTTGCCGTGGTCCGTCACGGCCACGCTCGACATGCCCTTCTCCTTCACCGTCTTGATGAGGTCCTTCATCCGGATGGCCCCATCCAGCAGCGAATAGAGGGTGTGGAGGTGAAGGTGGGTAAAGGACATGGGCGTTCCGGCTCCCGGTGAAGAAAGAGGCGCCCGAACACTAGAGCCCGCAACCCCTGCTCGCCAGTCCAGTAACGGCGCAGGTGAAAACAGCGGAGCCGCGATGGATCCAGGGCCCGGAAAACCGGCCTGGGAGACACCGGGAGCGGAATTCCAGCCCCCCGTCCGTCCGGGCGTGGGCACTCCCTCCGGCCATGGGGTGGCCGCCGTGGGATTCGTGACCACGCTGCCCCAGGATGCCCGCCTTCGCCCGTACACCGCCGACGCTCGCTCGCGCCCTCCTGCTGGGCTGCCGGGCGGGCCTGCTCGTCTTCCTGGCGCTCTACACGCTCTGTGCCCTGCTGAACATGCAACTGGGTTACCAGGGGAACGAGAGCCGCGTCGTCACGGAGTACGTGTGGAGCGAGTGGCGGAGCGTGGTGTTGTGGCAGGTGGCGCGGCTGTTGGGCGCGTACTGCGTGGTGGGGCTGTTACTGGGTGCGCTGCTGGGGGCCGGGCTGTGGGCGGCGGAGCGGAGCCGGCGCGCGGTGTTCTGGCTGAGCGGCCTGGGGTGCCTGGTGGTGGAGGGCTTCCTGGTGGCGGCGGACATGGCGCGGCATCCGCACCTGTACGCGGCGACGCTGTACGAGCGCTCGGAGGTGACGGCGGCGGTGCTGCGGGGGCTGAGCGGCACGCAGCCGTCGGGGTGGACGTTCGCGGCGTGGGTGCTGCCGGTGTTGAGCGTGCTGGCGGTGGTGGGACGGTGGCTGGCGGAGTCATCCCGCTGGCGCGGCGTGCTGGGCGGCGTGACGGCCGCGGCGGCGGTGGCGGGCTTCACGGGGCTGGGGCTGACGCGGACGGAGCAGGGGCCGGAGTCCACCGGACGTGCGCGGCCGAACCTGCTCATCCTGGCGTCGGACGGACTGCGGCCGGACCACCTGTCGGGCAACGGCTATTCGCGGCCCACGTCGCCGAACATCGACCGGCTGATGGAGGAGGGCACGCGCTTCAACGACACGGTGGTGCAGGTGCCGCGCACGGCGCCGTCGTGGACGACGCTGCTCACGTCACAGTACGCGGGCGAGCACCCGGTGGTGCACACGCTGGTGGGACGCGAGGCGCGCGAGACGAAGCTCACCACGCTGGCGACAGCGCTGGAGGCGCAGGGGTACCGCACGGCGGTGGTGGCGGATTACGCGGGGGATCATTTCTCGCGGTTCCCGTATGGCTTCCAGAAGGTGTCCGCGCCGGACTTCCGCTTCCCGGACCTGGTGCGGCAGCGGATGCTCATCACCCACGTGGCGTTGCTGCCGTGGACGGCGCTGGCGCCGGGGCTGTTCAAGGAACGAGGCGAGTTCCCGGAGCTGACGGACCCTGCCCCGCTACGCACGCGGGTGCGGCATGTGCTGGACGGGCTGCCGGAGGATGCGCCGTTCGCGCTGGTGGTGTTCGCGTCGTCCACGCACTTCCCGTACGCCGCTCCGTGGCCGCTGGAGGGCAAGTACGTGGAGCGGGGATATCGGGGGCCCTGGCGGTTTGGAGCGACGCCTCGGATGGAGGTGGATCCGGATGCGCCCGCGACCACGCCGGAGGATGTCGCGGCGTTGGGAGCGAACTACGACGCTGGAGTGCGCACGTTCGATGGGCTCGTGGGCAACTTGCGCGCGGACCTGGAGCGGCGGGGCCGGTGGGATGACACGCTGGTGGTGCTGGTTTCGGACCACGGAGAGCACCTGGAGGATGAAGGGCTAGGCCAAGGCCACGGTGATCATTTGTGGGGCAGCGCGGGGTTGCGCATCCCGTTCGTGGTGCGGATGCCCGGGCAGGTGGCTTCAGGGCGGCAGGTGACGCAACGGGCGCGCTCGCTGGACGTGGCGCCGACGGTGTTGGATTTGCTGGGCGTGCCCGCGCCGGAGTCATTCCGGGGGCGCTCGTTGGCGCCGCTCGCTCGGCCGGGGCCTGAGCCCAAGGCGTTGCCGGATGTGCCCGCGCTGATTGAAACGGATATCTGGTTCAGCGACAGGGATGGGCATGCGTATCAGACGGTGCGCGTGCCGTATCCGTGGCTGTATGATATTGCGATGGTGGAGGGCGACACGGGCGAGATTGCGCTGAAGCCGGAGTGGGAAGGCCCCGTGCGCCGGGCGCGGCACCGGGGTTTGTATCTGGGACGGTGGAAGCTGTTGGAGCTGCCTACTCCGGATGGAGTGCGGGTGCAGCTCTTTGACACGGTGTCGGATCCGTCGGAGTTGCGCGACGTGGCGGGAGACCATCCGGACATCGTGGCCACGCTGAGGGCGAAGCTGGCGGCGGAGTTGCCGGATGCGACCGGCGAGGCTCGCGGCGCCGTGGGGCCCTGAGGGTTTCAGGCCCCGGTGAGCAGCGGCTCCGGGGACCGAGCATCCATCCGTCTCAGCACTGTCACTGTTCCCACGAACGCCAGTGAGCACGCGACCAGCAGCGTCACGTGCACGGAGGTCGGCAACTGCGCGATGGGCGGCGCATAGCGAGACAGCAGGAACGACGTCAGGTTGTTGAAGACATGGACGAACACCGGGAGCCGCAGGCTTCCCGTGCGCTCCGCGAGCCATCCCAGGAACAAGCCCGCCACCAGGGCCATGGGGGCTTGGATGGGATCCAGGTGCATGAGGCCAAAAAGGGTCGCAGCTCCCGCGATTCCCGCTGCACGCCCCCAGCGCTCCACGAGCCGCGTCTGCAGATAGCCCCGGAAGAAGAGTTCCTCTGCCGTGCCTCCCACCAACGCGCCGAAGACCAGGAACAGCGTAAAGATCACGACCGAGCTTTGACTCGTGACATGCAATGCTTTCAGTGTCTCCGCCCAATCCCAGAATCCGGCGAGCACAGCCAGACTTTTCATGGCCTGCCCCATCGCCAAGCAACCCACCAGCGCGGCGCCCCAAGACCATACGGGCAGCGGAGTTCCGACTCGAAGGCGCAACCGGTCGCGCAGGGCAATCGGGGACAGCCTGCCGCCCAGGAGCGCGGCTGTGAGCCCCAGGCTGCTGGAGATCATCACGGCCACCACCTGCAACCAGGGCATGTACTTGATCTTCTCCGTCAGCGTCGCCATGGCAGCGCTGTCCCGAGGGTCGATGCCGGATTGTGCAATCTCAATGGCCCCCGCGATGCCGGCTACGATGATGGTCCCAACAAAGATCGTCACCCGCAGGAGCACGAGCGCGACCAGCACCGACCACACGCGGGGGCGCGGCGACTCGGGGACCGGAGGGCTGGCGGTGGGAGTCAGCTCGGAAGGGGAATCCATTGCGGACGGATGGTACCGCCCCGGTTCGAGCGAGAGGAGAGGGACCTCATCAGCTAGTACGACTTGGTCACATCCGAGAGGGCAGCTCAGGCGGAGCTCTGGGGTTGATGGCCGTGTTGCAGAGGGGGCAGATGCCAATCTGCCTGAGGAGAAGGGGCTGCAACGCGCGTCGTACCATCG
>NZ_RAWQ01000112.1:0-33507 GCF_003668965.1 Corallococcus sp. AB030 | reverse complement strand
AACTGACATTCCCCCACCCCGGGCCCCCCTTGCCCATTCCCGTCGATATGTCCGGCCAGGAGGCGCGTTTCCCTGGGAGCCCGGGGCAGGAACGGCCTCCGGGGGACGAGCGCGGCTCGCAACGGGAAGACGGCATGGATGCAGCCGTACAGGGCTTGGGGATGACGACCCTCCAGTCGCGGCAGGACACAGAGAGGGCCGCGCGACCGGCGGCGCCGGACGAGGAGGCCCTGTCCCGGCGCGCGCTGACGGGGGAGCGTGCCGCGTGGGACGCGCTCATCGCGCGGCACCAGCGCCGGGTGGTGGTGTCGCTGCTCGCGCGGGGCATCCGGGTGGACCGGGCCCAGGAGCTGGCGCAGGAGACGTGGGCGCGCCTCATCCAGCAGCAGCAGCGAGGCCTGCTCACGGAGCTGCGGCTGCCGGCGCTCGCGCTCACCCAGGCGGCGTTCCTCGCGTCGGATGACGCCCGGCGCATGCGGCGCGAGTCGGTGGACGGCACGCTGGAGGACCTCCCGGAGCGGCAGCAGCCGGTGGACCCCGCACAGTCCGCGGAGAAGCGCCTGCTGTCGGAGGAGCAGCTCGCCCGGGCCCGGGACGCGCTGGAGCAGGTGTCACCGGGCGCGCGCAACGTCTTCCTCCTGGCCTGTGACGGCCAGGGACTTCCCCATGCAGAAGTCGCCTCCCGCGTCGGGCTGTCCGTCCAGCGCGTGCGACAGATTTTGTGCGAGGTCCGCAAGAAGCTGCGCACCGCGCTCGAAGAGGAACAACCATGATCAGCCCCACGCCCCACCTCACCCGCGACCGCACGGAGCAGTACCTGCTGGGCGCGCTGCCGCCCGAAGCCGAGGCGGAGCTGGAGGCCCACACGCTCACGTGCGAGCCGTGCGCGCGGCTGCTCCAGGAGGAGGCCCTGCTGGAGGAGCAGCTGTACGAAGTCGCCGCCGCCACGCCGCCCGACGCTGTCGTGGTGCGCCCCGCTCGCTGGCACCGTCCGGCCGCCGTCGCCGCGGCGCTGGTCGCGGTGGCGGCCTCCGTGTTCCTGATGCTGCGGTCCGGAGGGGAAACCGTCTCTCCGTCCGAGACGCCCGTGGAGGCACCGGTCTTCGCGGTGCAGGACACGCCGGTTGAGGATGACGAGGCGCCCCGGGACATCGTGGTCGCGTGCCCGGACCTGGCCACGCAGGAGCACTGCCTCAAGTCCGCGAGCGCGCGCGGGTTGCTCGTGTATCACCCCGGTGGACAGGGCGAGGTCCCCCGCTACGACGCGTCCAGCGGGCTGACCCAGGTGGCGCTGAGCTCGCGCCCGGCCGCGCTGTGAGGACTACCGTGATGACGCTCCGAACCCGCCTCCCCGGCCTGCTGCTCGCGCTCTGGACGCCCCTCGCGGCGGCCCAGACTCCGCCCGCCGTCGCGACGACGGCGCTCACGTCCACCGCGACGGCCGCGTCCGAGGCGACGGCGCCGAAGGCGAGCCCGACGTCCTCGGGCGCGAAGACAGCCGCGACAGCCAGGCCCGATACCTCGGCGCCGAAGGCGAGCCCGCCCCCGCCCACCAGTGCTCCAGCGCCCAGGCCCGGCGCGGAGGTGGCTTCCGTCACGACCGCCCCCGCCGCGTCCACGCCGCAATCAAGCGCGACGGCCCCGGCCACATCCGGCGGCATGCCCGCGTCGCCGGATGCCACGCGGACAAAGCTGCCGCAGGGCTGGTACGTCACCGAGAGCGCGCCCCAGCACTACGAGGCGGGCGTGGATGAAGCCTCCCCGTGCGAGGGCACGCGCAGCGCCTTCCTGCGCTCGCGCACGCAGGCCACGGACAGCTTCGGCACCTTCATGCAGGCCTTCAGCGCGCAGGACTTCCGGGGCAAGCGCCTGCGCTTCTCCGCGGCCGTGCGCCACCAGGACGTGAAGGGCTGGGCGGGGCTGTGGATGCGCGTGGAGGGCGCGGACCCCAAGCAGCCGCTCGCCTTCGACAACATGCAGGCGCGCGCCCTGGTGGGCACCCACGACTGCAAGCGCTACGACGTGGTGCTGGACGTGCCCAAGGAGGCCACCTCCATCATGGCGGGCCTCATCATGAGCGGCACCGGACAGGCGTGGCTCGGCGGCGTGCGCTTCGAGACAGTGGACGCGTCGGTGAAGACCACGGACCTGCTCGCCACCCCGCAGCCCCTGCCCTCCGGCCCCCAGGGCCTGGAGGATGGCCCCCTGCCCAAGGCGAACACGCCCCTGGGCAGGGTCGGCACCGCCTGGTTCGACACGCAGCGCGTGCAGACGGCGACGCCGCTCATGCGCGGCAAGGGCCCCTCATGGAAGGGCGAATTCGGCGACGAGCTCTTCGAGCACGGCATCGAGGTGAACGGCACCTACGAGCGGCGGGACCTTTCGGTGAAGGTGCGCGCTGGCGGCTCCGCCACCCTCATCGAGGGCACCTGGGGCGGAGAACCGCTGTTCATCCGGCTCGCGTCGGACTCGCTCCGCATCCGCTGGGGCGTCGACGACCAGCGCTTCGAACGGGACCTGGCTGCTCCCACGCAGCAGGGATGCAACGCGTACCGGCAGACCACGGGGCGCTTCGAACGGCAGTGGCTGGAGGTGTGCGGCGTGGCGCTCGCCACCCGGCCGCCTCTCACGCAGCTCGTGGCGGCGTTCCTGTCCGGTGGCGTGCGGGCCGGCGCCTCGCGAGGCCCCCTCCCCATGCCCAGGCTGCCGGTGCGCTCGGCCCAGCCGTACGACTCGTCCGGCCGGAACGTGCCCTCCTCCCAGCTCCAGTGAGGCAGAGCGAAGGCGGAAGGATCCCACCTTCCGCCGCTCCGCGCTTCACTCAGAACGCGAAGTCGCGCTCCAGCGTCTCCTGCCCGGCCTGCACCGTGAGGTGGGCCGCGTGCGCGCCGGTGGCCGCCGCCGTGGACAGGTCGAAGGACAGCCCCTCCGGTCCCTGCGTCGGCTTGAGCGACGGACGCCCGGGCGACAGGAACACGGCGGCCGTCACGGCGCGCGTGCCCAGGGGCTGAACCAGAAGCCGCACCCGCTGACGCTCGCGAACCAGCACCACGCGGAAGTCGCGCCGCTCCTCCAGCACCTCGCGGTGCTCCGGCAGGCGGGCCGCGCTGGGGCGCCGGGCCACGTCCGCGCGGGAGTCGCGCGTCGCGCGCGGAACCTGCGCGCCTTCCTCATCCAATTCCAGCGCCTCGTCGATGGCGGCGTCGCCCTCTTCCAGCGCCAGCACGGCCTGGGCGCACTCGCCGCAGCCGGCCGTGTGGGCCTCCACGCGCTCGCGCTCCTCGCGGCTCATCTCGCCGGAGTCCAGCCGCCACAGCTCGTCATCCGTGAGGTGGCGGCGCGGGGGCGTGTCCACCACCGCCGTGTCCGCCCGGTCCGCGCGACAGCTGGCGCAGTCCTTCAGGTGCTCCGGGTCCTTCATGGGGCGGCCCGTCCAGGACGCCACCAGGTCATCACAGCTGGCCCTCGCGGAGAACCACCAGGCGCCGGGGCGCTCCACGGGGTCCAGCAGGTCGCGCTCGGCGCGGCGCTCGGTGTTGAGCGGGATGAACCAGCGCGCCCGGGAGCGCAGCGAGGAGTCCAGGTGCCCCAGCGCCCCGAGAAAGCGCTCACGAGCGGCGCTCGCGTCCCCGTCCAGCGGGCCCTTCAACATCTCCCAGGTGACGAGCGCGCGGGCGGCGGAGGCGGCCCGGTCCCGGGCGGCCAGTCCTTCCAGCGCGGACGCGCGCCACAGCTCCGCCTCTTCACCCTCCTCGCCCAGCGCCACCTCCATCGACTCCTCGGCGGCACGCAGGAGCAACGGCTGGAGCGCCTGCGGTTTCTGCTGGACAAGCCAGGCTTCCACTTCGGGGCGGCCCAGGCCCTTCAAGGCCTCTTCCACCCCGTCGGTGCCGAGCCGGTCCGAGCGGCGCAGCACATCCCCCACCACCTCCAACAGCTCACCCACCGAGAGGGGGCCCGCGCCCAGGCGCGCGTACCGGGCCTGGTAGCGGGACAGCGCGTCGCCCTTCATCGCGACATCCCGGGCGAGGCGGAGGACATCATGCCCCCGCGAGACGTCACGACGGCTCCTCCGGCAGTCCGTCCCGCTGCAACTCCAGCAGGTACAAACGCAGGTATGCCTGGGCGCGGCTGACGCGCTTGTACGAGTTCACCACGCTGATGTTCAAACGACGTGCGCATTCCTCGTGATCCTCCACGTCCTCGTGGTGATAGAGTTCCCATGCGGAAGCCTCCTTTGGATGCTCCTGCTGGAGCCTGGCGTAGGCGGCCCAATACAGTTCCTGCGCCTCGGCGCGCTCTTCGCGACGCCGTGCGCCCTCCACCGCCCGGGCCACCTCGGACGGGGTCTCTTCCATGACGTCGTCGGGCGACACCGGCGCGGGCGCCAGCTCCTCCCGGTGCCGCCGGTAGAAGTCGATGGCGACGTGCTTGACGATGCGCAGGAAGAACGTCTTGGGAGACGCGCTCCTGCCCGGCATCTGCTCGGACACACCCCGGAACTGATCCAGGCCCCGGTCGAGGAACTTCCCCACCGCGTCCTGGAAGAGCTCGTCGGCGTCCGCCGGCGAACCCCGTCCGTAGCTGCCCTGAATCCGGCCAATGACGTAACGGGCCGGGCGCGCCCACCGCGCGCACAAGGCCCCCAACGGAGTCCCGATGGCCTCGCCTGTGGCGCGCCGCCGGGTCACCTCCGCGAACAATTCCTCATCCGTGAGCTGCTCGTACACCGGAAGACCCTGGAGGCTGTCCCGGGAGGTCCTCGTCCCGAGAGGTTGGGTTACGGGGATGTGGCGCGGCAAATTAACACGTTGCATCCGCGAACAGCCTCCGACTGGTTACCAGAACGCCCGACTCCGGCCCTCCGCGTTTCCTGACACGCTTTTTTCAGAAGCCCGCGGATGACGCGGCGGGTCGCCTCCATGGAGGCCCGGGCAGACTCCTAAGGTCCCGGAAGAAGGCCCGAAAATGGCGCCGTCAGGATTCCGGCCAGGGGGGCGTCCAGGGGCGCATCGCTTTCGAGCGCCCGGCCGAAGAGGCCCTACACGCCGTGGTTCGACTCCACCCCTCCGCTCGCAAGGCGGGGGGCCCGCCGGCGGTCCGGCACTGAACTCTGGATTCAGCCTTCCGGCTTCCTCACTCGGGCGCTCACTTTTTCCCTCTCATCTCCAGGCAGCCCTTCCGGGCATGCCTCTGTCCCGAAAGGGGGACGACCGCCATGACCGCTCGCACCCAGACGACCCTTCCGGAGACGCAGCGAGGACCGGCCGAGCGCCTGCTCGACGTGGTGCTCGGTGGCTCCGCCCATCTGTGGCACCACCGCCCTGGCCTGGACGTGAACGGCACCTGGGTGGCCGTCGCCGGTGCGGACGCGAAGGCCTTGTCGCGCGGCCGCAAGGCGGCGCCCGGCCTGTTCGTGCCCGCCGCGGTGAAGCTGTACGGCCAGCTGCTGGAGCTCTACCGCCTCAACCCGACGCTGATGGCGCACTTCGCGTCGTACGCGCTGACGCAGACGGACTGGCGCGACCTGAAGGTGGCCACCTGCGCGCTGATGCTGGTGCAGGAGCATGCGGGCCAGCCCGTGCGCGACGGCCAGGGCGCCATCGCCTTCCACGACGACGACTACCGCTCCATCGGCGAGGCCATGGTGCTGCACTACGTGCGCCGCTCCACGCGGATGCTCACGCCCAAGGCCGTGCTGCGCGTGGCGGAGCTGTTGGAGACGCCGGAGATCGCGCGCCTCAACCGCGCCGCGGGCTTCGGTGATCCGGCGTCTCGCAAGCCGCCCCTGGGCCGCTGGAAGCGCGTGGCCCAGAAGTGGCTGGCCGCGCGTGAGGCGAACCTGCCCATGCTCCAGGGCCTGGTGAAGGCGGGCTACAAGGAGACGCTGAAGAAGCTGGCGCGCAAGGCGGGCTACAAGCCCCAGTCGCAGGGCTTCTTCGAGGTGCTCGGCTGGAAGCAGAAGCAGGCGGACGGCGGCCACCGGCAGGTGGGGCTGCACGGGCTCACGCTGGTGAAGCGCGAGCGCTTCGACGGCCTCTCCGAGGCGGAGATCTGCGAGTGGATTGAACTGGAGCGCCTCTCCTACAAGGAGGTCGTGGGCCGGCTGCCGAAGGACGTGGGCCTCACGCCCGCCATCCTGGCCACGCTGCTGCCGTCGTTGTCGGACCGCGACCTGCGGCTGATGACGCCCACGCTGGAGGACCTGGGCCTGTTGCAGGAGCCATCCGTGAAGGCGCGCTGGGAGCGGGCGGTGGCGAACGCCACGGATCAGCGCTCGCTGAACATCGCGAAGAACGTCCGCGGTGAGGACGTGCGTCGCAAGCTGGAGGAGGCGAGCGACAACGCGGTGAAGAAGGCGGTGGCGGAGGCGACGGCGGAGACGGACGTGCGGGTGATGTTCCTCATCGACAAGTCGGGGTCCATGGAGGGCGCCATCGAGCAGTCCAAGGAGGCGCTGTCGCGCATCCTCGCGGGCTTCCCGCTGAACAAACTGCACGTGGCGGCGTTCGACACCATGGGCACGGTGCTGCAGCCCAAGGCGGCGAACCGCACGGCGGTGCAGCACATGCTGTCCGGGCTGAAGGCGTCCGGCGGCACGGTGCACGCGGCCGGTGTCCACGCGCTGCACCGCTCCGGGGTTCGCATCCCGGCGGAGGCGAAGCTGGTGGTGATGGTGGTGGGTGACGAAGCGGGCGAGGCAGGCGACCAGTTCGCCCGGGCCTTCCACGCGTGTGGCTACAGCGTGGCGGCCATGGCGCTGCTGGTGAGCGTGGCGGGAGCGCGCGGCAACACGGTGCGCTCGGGCGCGAAGCAGCTGGGCGTGCCGTTCAGTGAGGTGAGCGTGGGGCAGTTCGCGGACCCCTACCAGGTGCCGCGCGTGCTCCAGGCGCTGATGGACGCTCCGCGCGAGGCGGGGGCCAGCCAGTCCGGCTGGGTGGACCGGGTGATGAGCACGCCGCTGTTGAAGGTGGCGTGAAGAAGGAGGCAGGGGCGTGGACTACCGGAAGCTGCTCGGGAAGGTGGAGTCGGCGGTGCTGCCGTATTTCGGCGGCGGGACCGTGGACGCGCCTTCACGCCGCCTGCGCGTCACCCTGCCCGTCGCCCCGGGCTGGTGGCGTTTCGAAGTGAAGGGCCGCGAGGCCACCGCGCGAGAGCCGGCGTCTCCCGAAGGGATGGAGGCGCTGCCGCGCGTGCGGGGCCACGTCTGGGGCACGCGGCTGGTGCGCGAGGGCGCGGTGGCGGAGCCGCTGGCGTTGATGCCGGAGGAGGAGCCGCCGCGCCTGTCGCCGGTGACGGCGCGCCGCTGGCATGACGGCACGCTGCTCTTCGAGGGCGTGGAGTTCGAAAGCGAAGCGGAGGAGACGGCCCGCCGCGCGCTGGAGGAGGACCGTGCGCTGGGGGACGCGCGAGGCGTGAGTGCCTCGCTGCGCGCGGCGTTCGGCTTCGCGGTGCTGGACGCGGTGTCGCGAGGCACGGGCATCCCGTTCGCACCCGTGGAGGCCCGCGCGCGGGTGCTCGACGTGGCGCGCGAGGGACGCGCGGAGGCGGAGCGGTGCCTGAACCGGCTGGCCGAGGAGCGTGCGCGCTTCGTCCGGGTGCAGGCGGAGCTGGAGGCCCGGCGCGAAGCAGAGGCCCGTGCGCGGATGCATGAATCCGGCATGCCGGAGATCTGGCGGGACGCGGAGGGACGCGAGCTCGGGCGGGCGTCGTCAGGGCGTGAGCGCGAACGCTGGGAGACCCTTCACGGAGAGGGAGCTCAGCCCGGCACTGCGCGGGACGCGAACGGCCGCGGGGTGACGCCGTCGGCTTACGAGCGTGAGGCGTGGGAAACACGCCGGGATGCCTCCGCGCGCAATTCAGGCCGGACGCCAGGCGCGAGGGACGGACGAAACTTCGCGCGCCAGGACCGCAGGCGCGTGGAGTCGGACGTCGGCGCGTGGGTGGAGCGCGCGCTGGACAAGGCCGGCGCGCGGCTGCTGGACCACCGCCGGCTGGGGGATGGCCTGCTCGAAGTCGTCTACACGTTCATGGGCGAGCGCTTCGTCACGGTGGTGGAAGCCGCGACGCTGCGCGTGCGCGACGCGGGCGTGTGCCTGGCGGGCGCGGACAACCGGGTCACGCTGGAGAGCCTGCCGTCGGTGCTCAAGGAAGCCATCGACACGGACGCGCTGGTCATCACCCGGCACGCCTGAAACCCGCGTGTCCGACCGGGCCCGTCCCCCACGTCGGTACGGGACATTCGGGAGGAAGAACTTCATGTCGACGACGCGCGAGGTGTGTCTGCTCATCGGACCGGAGGACCAGGTGTTGTGGGGCGACTCCTTCGACGACCCCATGGCGCTGCCGGACTCCCGCCCCCGGTGGGAAGCCATCTGGAGCCTGAGGGACACGCTGGTGGAAATCACCCACAGCCACCCGGAGGGCCCGCTGGCCTTCTCCCAGGAGGACGAAACGACCATGGCCGCGCTCCAGGCGGCGCTGGGCCGGCCGCTGCGCTTCTCCGTGGTGGCCCCCGACGGCATGGTGGTCCGCATCGGCGGCGAGGACGTGCTGGTGCGCGACGAGCCCGCGTGGGCCGCGCCGCTGCGCATCGCCTCGGGGCTGCTGTATGGTCGGCCCCGGCCCGGTCCCACCATCCTCCAGGAAGATGGCCTGCTCCTGGAGCGAGCCCACCGCAAACCGTGAGCCTCTTCTTCAGCCCGGCAGCAGGATGATGCGGGCAATCTCCGGCGGCGCGGCGACGCGCATGGGCGGCCCCACGAAGCCGCACCCGCGGCTGACGTAGAGGTGCGAGCCGCCCTGCTGGCTCAGGCCCGCGTTCTGCTCGCCCCAGATGAGATGGCCCAGCACGTTGCCAGGGAACATCTGTCCGCCGTGCGTGTGCCCTGAAATCTGGAGCCCCACGCCGCGCTGGGCCACCACCTCGAAGTTGGAGGGCTGGTGCGCCAGCAACACCGACGCGCGGTCCGGCCTGAGGCCCTTCAGCGCCGCGTCCAGGTCATACCCGGCCTCACCGAGCCGGTTCGCGCTCCAGTCATCCACGCCGATGAGGTCGAAGGACGCGCCCGCGTCACCAATGGACACGGCGCGGTTGCGCAGCACGGTGATGCCCAGCCCCCGGACGAACTCCGTCCACGCCTCCACGCCGGAGTAGTAGTCGTGGTTGCCGGTGACGAAGTACGCGCCGTGCCGGGCCTTGAGCGCGCCGAAGCCGCCCACGTAGCGCCCCAGCTCCGGCACCGTGCCGTCCACCAGGTCGCCCGTCACCGCGATGAGGTCCGGCTTGAGCGCGTTGGCGCGAGCCACCAGATCGTCCACGAAGCGGCGCTGCAACACCCCGCCAATGTGGATGTCGGTGAGCTGCACCAGCGTGAAGCCCTCCAGCGCCTTGGGCAGCCCGGGCAGCCGCACCGGGATGTCGCGCACGTCTGGCGGATGGTACGCGCGCCAGGTGCCATAGGTGCTCACCGCCGCACCCGCCACGGTGGCACCCGCCGCGAGCCCCCTGGCGAGGAAGGCCCGGCGCTCGGGCGACGGCTCCGGAAGCTTGCGCGCCTTGGCGATTACGCCCCGCACCACGTCCAGCCCCAGGGTGAACATGAGCAGGTAGAGCACCAGCCCCATCCACACCAGCAGGAGGATGCCCGTCCACCACGCCGCTTCGGAGGAGAGCCTCGCCCCCACCACCCGGGCGCCCAGGGAGCCCACCAGTCCCCCGGCGAAGAGCACCAGCCCCGCGCGGCGCAGGGCCTTGCTCGCCGTCACGTCGTGCACCAGGCGGCGGTACAGGTAGACGTGCGCCATCGCGAGCAGCGCGGTGACCGGCACGAGGAACAGCGCCATCCGGAGCCATTGGGGCATGAGGGGCCGTGTCTACCCGCGCAGGAGCTTGTCCACGAGCGCCACGTACTGCTGCTTCGCGGCTTCCTTCGCCAACCCCTTGCGGCCGGCCCACGCGTCGTACTTCGCGCGCCCCTTGATATCGAGCATGCCGGGGCGCTTGCCCTGCACGTCCCCTTCCGTGCCCTGCTTGTAGAGCGAGTACAGCTCCAGCAGCGTGTCGTTCGAAGGAGCCTTGGACAGCGTCTTCACCCGGCTCTGTGCGGCGCTGAAGTCATCATCGAGGGCCATGCGCGGTCTCCGGCAAGCGTGTGCCGGAGACCTTAACAGCCGGCCTCACATCGTCGGCAGCCAAAGGTGGCGGATGTCCTCGGGCAGTTGGGCGCTCACGTCCTCCGCCTCGCCTTCGCTGATTTGATGACGGACGGAGTCCATCACCGCGCGCACCACGGGCTCCACGGCGTCCGGATTCAAGGCCAGGTCCTCGCCCACCAGCTTCAGCAGCTCGTCGCGGCCGAACTTCGAAGGGCGTGGGTCTGCGTCGTGGCGCTCGCAGCGGTGCAGCATCTCCGTCAGCCTGCGCGGCAGCTGTGCTTCAAGGTCGAGGGACTCCTCCGCCTGGATGCGTTGCTCCAGGCCGCAGAGCACGGAGACGGCCGCCTGCTGGGCGACGCTCGGGGACATGCCGCCCCGGTCGCAGAGGTGGTCGATGAAGCGGGCATACGTCTGACTGGCCCGCATCGCACTGCGCCGCGCACGCCGCTCCTCGATGGACAGCTCGCGCCGCTCCTCCGCATGCTCCTCATCCTGGGTTGCGCCGGAGCGGCGCTGCGGATCACGGTCTTCAGCCATGGGGGTCCTCCCTGTCGGTCCCGGTGGGTAACAGGGTGCCCATGCCAGCCCCGGAGGGCACGTCATCGCGGACTGCTGCACTGTCCGCCGGCTGCCTGACTGCTAGGCGGCCACGCGCCGGACGTAGGTGTCCCAGAGGGCGCCGAAGAAGAAGCCGCCGAAGCGGGCCAGGGCCTCCGCCCGCTGCACGCTGTCCCGGGCGTTGAGCACGCGCAGGGTGGTGAGCTGGCGCGCGAACTCCTCTGCGGACAGCCGCAGGAAGCCCCGGCCCATGCACGGCGCCTCCGGGCCATCCCCGCGGTGCAGGGACACGAACAGCGTCGTGGTGTCCTTCCACAGGTCCAGGCCCGGGTCGTCGTAGAGGTCCTTGTAGCCCTCCAGGTAGTACGCCTCGCCGGCCTCGCTGAGCAGGTGCAGCAGGTACTCCATCCGCTGGCCGCCCGGCCGAGCGTGCTCGCGGGTCATCAGGCGCAGCTCGCCGCGCGTCACCACCAGCGGGCGGGACGACAGCACCGGCGCCGTCACCGTGCCCATCAACTTCAAGGGGTGGCGCTCGTCGCGCAGCGTCGCGTTCAGGTCCTCGGCCGTCACGGTGAGCACGAAGCGCAGGGGCGTGGCGTCGTCGCGCTCCGGGTCGCCGGCCTCCAGGTGCGGGGCCTTCACGTCACCGGACAGGAACCCGTGCATCGTCTCCGTGAAGCGCACGCCCACGGGCCCGGGGGCCTGGGGCGCCGAGGCCTCCGGCAGCGGAGCGTAGTCGATGGTCCACCCGTGGCGCCGGGCCATCAGGGCGCAGGCGCGCTCGGCGACGGCGGAGATGGTGAGCAGCGGGTTGATGCCCAGCGAGCGAGGCACCACGGAGCCATCGGACACGTACAGCCCCTCATGCACCGCGTGGCCGGAGGCACCGGAGAAGACGCGCCCCTCGTGGTCCACCACCCCGTCCTCCGCCCGTTCGGCCATGACACAGCCGCCCAGCGGGTGCGTGCACAGGAGTTCCTTGCCGAAGGCCTCGGACCAGAGCGGGTAGCGCACGAAGGTGCCGCCCAGCGCGGCGGTGGCCCGGCGTAGGCGCTCCTCGATGCGGGTGAGCTGCGGGTCGCGGCCGGCGTCCGGCCAGTGCAGGCGCACGCGGTCGTGCTCCAGCCGCAGCTCGCCCTTGCCCTCGTCGTGCGACATCACCATCAGCGTCTGCGTGTGCTCCACCGCGCCGTGGTCCGGCCCGCGCACGAAGCTGTCCGCCTGGCGCAGCCGCTCCTGGACCCAGTCCAGGATGCCTTCGTCGGTGTCCTCGCCCACCAGCGCCGCGGCCCCCGCGAGCGCCGCGGGCATCAGCGACGCGAGCGCGCCGGGGATGACGCCCTCCTCGATGATCATCCCCTCGTCCAGCCGCGCGGTGTCGCGCTGGTCGATGACGCCCGCGATGCAGGGCCCCACCGGGTCGCGCGTCTCATGGTTCTGCTCGCCGTGGCCCACGCCGTGGACGCGCATGTCCAGGTTGTAGCCGAAGGCCAGCACGTCGCCGTTGCTGCTGAAGCGGTGGCCCAGCTTCGAGGACACAGGAAGGCCGAGCTCGCGCGAGCGCAGCAGGATTTCCGCCGTACCCATGGTGCCGGCCGCCAGGACGACGCGGTCCGCGGTGAGCCAGGCGTCGGGCGCGTCGAAGCGCTCGCGGCCCGTGTTGAGGGGGCGGTAGTAGACGCGCCACTTCCCACCGTCCGGCACCACCGCGCGCACCGATACCTCGGTGAAGATGCGGGCCCCGTGCGCGTGCGCGTCCGGCAGATAGTTCATCAGCACGGTGTTCTTCGCGCCGGTGTTGCAGCCCGTGGCACAGTCACCGCACAGCGAGCACCCCGGCTGCCGCACGCCCGCGGCGTTGACGCCCGCCTCGAACGTCACCGCCACCGGAGGCCGCGTCAGCCGTCCGCCCAGCTTCTCCGCGGAGATGCCGAACGTCTTGAGCTTCTGCAGCGGCGGGTGGTCCTCCGGGTACGGCAGGGGCCGCAGCATCAACTCCGCGTGCGCGAAGCCGTCCTCCAGCAGGCCGTGCACGTCGGCGCGCAGGGCCTGGGGCCAGCGAGGGTCCTCGTACACGCGAGGGTCGGGCCGCATCGTCACGCCGGCGTTGATGAGCGACGTGCCGCCCAGGCCGCAGCCGTCGATGACGGACACGTCACCGTTGCGGTGGACCTCGATGAGGCCGGTGGGGCTGCCCACGTCCAGGTCGCCCTGGCCCGGGGCGCAGTGGAGCTGGAACTCGGCCACCGCCTGCGCGGGCGTGCGAGGCATCTCCCCCGGGTGCATCTCCCGGCCGCGCTCCAGCACGCACACCTGTTGCCCCGCGCGCGACAGCCGGCTGGCGGTGATGCCTCCGCCGTAGCCCGACCCCACGACGACCACGGGGTAGTGGGATGCCAGCTCACTCCACGGGGATGACAGCCTGCGCATGCTCACCTCTGGCGGCCTGACGCGCCGCCTTTTCCAAATGCCGCCTTTTATTCCCCACCGCTGACGTCAGGGACGGCGG
Organism: Corallococcus sp. AB030; assembly: GCF_003668965.1. NCBI lineage: Bacteria > Pseudomonadati > Myxococcota > Myxococcia > Myxococcales > Myxococcaceae > Corallococcus > Corallococcus sp. AB030. The sequence goes on along the minus strand of NZ_RAWQ01000112.1, from coordinate 20,282 downwards.
GCCGCATGCTGCGCGGTTCAACGGCGCGGATCCACTCCGCGTCCGTCCCGGGCCCCTGACCTCCCGCCCGGAGAGCGGGCGGACAACCGGGCAGGTCGCTTCTGCCGGTCAGACGCCAAGGGCGCGCATCCTTGAGAGGAAATCCGCCGGAGCCCCCGCCCGCCCGACAGACTCAAAACCTGTCCGACTGTCGGACCAGTTCGTCCGGCACGCCGCCGACAGGGAGGCTCGAAAGGGTTCTCGCCTTCTCAACCGATGGACAGACGTCCGGTCCGAAGGCCTAGAAGAAGCGGCGCACCACCCAGGCGCCCAGGCTGAGCAGCACGGAGATGAGGAACATGGAGGCCAGCGGCGCGTAGACGCGTGTGTTGCCGCTCTCCACGCGGATGTCCCCGGGCAGCCGGCCGAACCAGGAGAAGGCGCCGGCCCACACCAGCAGGCCCACGACGGCGAGCCCCAGGCCCGCCACCACCAGCATCAACCCCTCGGATTTCATCCGGGACTCCCCTCCTCCAGCTCCGCGGCCTCGCCACCCGCGCGGCGGAAGGCGTTCACCAGCCGGTGCGCGTGGCGCGTCGTCTCCGGCTCGCGGTAGCGGGGGCTTGCCTTCAACACCCACTCCACGGCGGTGTCCAGGTCCATGCGGTGGCCGGGAGAGACGAACACGGGGCTGACGCCCGTGCGGGTGCGGACCGCCATGCCCACCACCTCTCCCTTGTGGGTGATGGGGGACGTGGCGCCCCGTTGCTCCGCGAGCTTCCCGGGCGTGCCCACCAGCAGCGACTTGGCGCAGCCGATGGAGGGGCTGTCGAACAGCAGTCCTCCGTGACAGGCAATGCCCAGCCGTCGCGGGTGCGCGGTGCCCTGTCCGTCGAAGATGAGCACGTCCGGGCGGACGGTGAGCCGCGCCCAGACGGCGGCCAGCACCGGCAGCTCGCGGAAGGACAGCAGGCCGGGGACGTAGGGGAACGTCAGCGGCGCCGTGGCCACGGCGCGGGCCACCGGCTGAAGCGTCTCCGCGTCGAGCACCACCATGCCGCCATAGCCCGTGTCGTTGCCCTTCTCCGTGGAGATGTCCGCGCCGGCCAGGCGGGTGATGCGCAGGCCCGGAGGCGGTTCGAGGATGAGCTGCTCACGCAGGCGCTTCTGCAGCGCCACGGCCTCCGTGGGCGTGACGTTCCAGGGGTGCGGTGCTCGCGGTGACTCCATGCGTCTCCTCCCGTGAGCCCAACACTGTGCATCCCCCGGCCGGAAGGTGACGGCCGCTCCCCTCCCCCACGTCCAGGAGGCGACGGAGGCCGGAGCATGGCTGCTCGCGCGGCCGAGTTGTCAGGATGCACCTGGGGGCGCCGTCCCGGGCCAGGGTTCCCTTCCCTGGAGGCACGCGACCATGGCGACGCTCAACATCACCTATGACGGACATTCGGCGGACGTGCCGGTGGAGCTGGAGCGGCATATCAGCGACGCGGACGTGCGCCGCATCGCGGTGGAGCTGGTGCGCTCGGGCGGAGTGCCGGGCCTGCACCGCTTCCAGCTGGGGGCCGAGGCCTTCCAGCACTACGTCGTGGACCGCTTCCGGGGCGCGCACGGCGAGGAGCGCATCTACCTGCGTCCGAAGGTGCCCTTCGGGGCGTGCTGAGGACGGCCACCATGCGCATCGTCTTCTGTGGCGTGGGGGCCATCGGGTCCGCGGCGGCGCTGCTGTGCCGCAACCTGGACGCGACGCGGGTGTTCATCGACTTCGACCGCGTGGAGTCGAAGAACCTGCTGTCGCAGGCCTACGTGAAGCCGTCCGTCGGAAGGAACAAGGCGGAGGCGCTGAAGCTCCAGCTGCACAACCTGCACGGCGTGAAGGCGGAGTCCTTCGGCGTGCGCCTCACGCGCGACAACGTGGAGGCGCTGTGCAAGGGCGCGGACCTGCTGGTGGACGCCTTCGACAACCAGGACAGCCGCCAGTTGCTCAGCGACCACGCCCGGAAGACGGGCACGCCGCTGGTGCACGGCGCGGTGTCCGCGGACGGCACGTTCGGACTGGTGCGCTGGGATGAACGCTTCACGCCCGATACCGAGGACACGCAAGGCCAGGCCACCTGCGAGGGCGGCGAGCACCTGCCCCTGCTGGGCCTGCTGGCCGCGACGCTCGCGCGGGCCGTGCAGGACTTCCTCAAGCACGGCGTGAAGCGGGACGCGTTCGTGAACCTGAACGCCGTCACCCCGGTCGCGGGTCAGGGCTGAGCCGCCGCGGTCAGCCCGCCCGCGCCAGGGCCTCGCGCTCCTCGTCGAAGCGCACGAGCGCCTGGACGATGTCCTCCTTCGAGTCCGTGAGGAGCAGGTGGCGCGCGTACTCGTGCCCCTGGGCCAGGTGCTCCAACAGCGGGTACACGGGCCGCGTCTGGGTCCAGAACTCGCGGCCCAGGAACAGCATGGGGCTGATGACGCCCACGGTGTTGTAGTGGTTCTGGCAGGCGTCCTGGAAGATCTCCTGCACGGTGCCCGCGCTGCCGGGTGAGTAGACGACGCCACCCCGAGCGATGGTGAGCAGGCCCTCCTCGCGCACGCTGTTGGCGAAGTACTTCGCGATGCGCGTGGCGAAGGGATTGGGCGGCTCGTGGCCGTAGAGCCAGGTGGGGATGCCCAGGCTGTCGCCCATCGCGGCCGCGTCGAGCATGGGCCACATGGCGCGCACCTCGAAGGCGCGCGCGAGCCAGTCCCGATCCTTGTAGGACGGGGCCCGCGCCAGCACCGCGAGCGCCGCGTCCAGGTCTTCATCTGGCCGCGCGGCGAACCACGCGCCCAGGTGCGTGGCCTCCATGGCGCCCGGGCCGCCGCCGCTCACCAGGAAGAAGCCCAGGCGCGCCAGCGAACGGGCCAGCTCCGCCACGGAGCGGTAGGCCTCCTGGCCGCGCAGCATGGAGTGGCCCCCCATGATGGCCACCACCCGGCGGGGCTTGCCCTGATCCAACAGCGCATCCTCCAGCGCGTCGCTGATGGCGTGGTCGTGTAGCCGCTGCGCCAGGGTCTCCAGGATGGAGGGAGGGTGCGCCCCACCGCGCGAGTTCCAGTGCGCGTAGATGCGCGCATCCAGCGTGTCCGCGTAGGTGTCCGGTCGGGTCGGGTCGAAGCCCGCGTACAGCTCCTCCGGCGTGTAGAGGCTGCCCCGGTACGGGCAATAGGGCAGCCCGGTGAACGGCGGGAAGACCATGGCGCCCCGCGCGAGGACCTGTTGCAGGGTCGCGGGCTCCAGGAGACAGCCCAGGAAGACGGTGCCGGTGAGGTCCGCCTTCAGCAGCGCGTCGCTCCACGCGCGCAGGTCCAGCCCCTGGAGGATGACGTTGGCGAGACTGCGGCCTTCGCGAAGGTGCTGCTCGAAGGCAGCCAGGGTCTCGAGTTCCGTCATGGGTGTCTCCGCGAGGTGCGTGTCAGGGACGGCATTATCGCCCCGTCATTCCTCCCCAGAAAGGAGGGATGCCCATTGCAGATCCGAAACACGCTGGCCCCGAAGCGCCCCGCCACGAAGGTGACCTCTCTGGAGAACCTGGAGCTGGCCACCGCATCCTTCCGTGGCAGTGCGCCCGGGACCTGACGCTCGCACCCGCCACCCGGTGACCCGGGAGGCGTGACGAGGGCCGGGTTCCCGAAGGGGGACCCGGCCCTTGTCGTGTCCGGGTTCCGCCCTCGAAGGTTTCCCCAGACATCGGGATGTAGCTCAGCCTGGTTGAGAGCGTGCGCCTCGGGCGCGCAAGGTCGCTGGTTCGAATCCAGTCATCCCGACTTCAAACACAATCAAAGACACACCCCGCCGGGGTAGCCCAACTTGGTAGAGGCGCCGCGCTCAGAACGCGGAGGTTGCGGGTTCGAATCCCGCCTTCGGCACATCGTCAGGCTTGGCAATCCCAACGGGTTGCCAGGCCTTTTCTCATTCCGTCAACGAGTGAAGGTTTCCGACAGGGGATGACAGTCCTCCATGCTCTCTTCGGTGGGTACGACCGGGCTCTGCACACCACACCGAAGTGCAGTCAGGAGGCGAGCAATGGGCAACCGCTGGTGGGTGGTGCTGTGGCTGGAAGTCATTTCCATGCGAGGAGCCGCCACGGCTTCGCCCCACTCCGAGCCATCAGCCCCCAAGGAGCCGCCCCGCGCTTGGTCTTCACTTGTCTCCACAGCTCCGCACGCGCACTCGGCGTGAGCCCCCTCCTCTTCGCTACTTGCATACCGACAACCTCTCAACCGGGGGAACCCAGGGGTTTGCATTCACCGGTTGAGTGTGCCGCCTGTTCCCAGGTCTTGGGCGTCCTGACGAACAAGCAGTCATGTCCTCCGCAGGTGATTCCCTGGGGCACCACACCCAGCGCCTCGATGGCCGCCTTGTCCTTGGAGCCAGCGGTGTCCTCCGGGCCGCATCCCCCCACGGCCACGGCGACCAGCGAAACAAACAACAGCGAGCGCTTGAAAACAGGATGCTCAGGCATGGGCTCCCCCCGCAGGCCCATCGAACCAGCCAGGAAATCAGGTTTCAACCAGCATGATTGGGAAGATTGCTTATTCAATCTGACAGCACTTCAGCTCCTCCGGGAGACGAACGGGCAAACATTCACCACCGGGGATTGTCGTCGTCCGTATCGTCCCCCATCCCCGGAGTCCGGGGATGCGCGTGGTGCCCCTGTTGTCAATGACGCCCGACGTCGGGAGCGCCTCACGAAACGTAAAAAAGCTCCTCGCGCGCTGACGGAGCGGCGAGGCACGAAGGGCACCGTGTGAAGCCTCCCGGTGTCTTGACACCTCGGGAGCGCACCGGGTTTCTTCGTCCCATGCCCGTCACGCTCAAGAACCTCGCAGGCACGACCACGCTCACCAACGACTCGGTGGACAAGTGGCTCGGCAACGCTGGCTACCCGGTTCCGGAGCATCTCGACGCGAAGTGCATCGAACAGTTCTTGAGTTCGCGGAACAAGACCTACGGCTTCCTCCAGCAGCAGACGTTCTTGTCGGACATCGAAGGCTTCTATCAAGCCCGCCGGGGCATCAAGATCGCCCTGAAGAACCTGGATGGCTATGAGGCCAGCCTCGCGAATCACCGCGTGACGGACACGCTGGTGCTCCAGGTGCTCGACTACAAGTCCGGCAAGAAGCCGTCGGATGAAGTGATGGACTTCGTACGACAGCAGATTTCTGAGGTCTTGCGGGAGGAATGGACATACGTCAGGGAGTGCCGCGAGTCCCTGGAGGAGCAGTGGCGATGGCACCACACGGGCTCCGTGGACAAGGGCGCGCTCTCCCCCGTGGCCGTGAACAGGATCCTCAAACAGTTCTCCGACCAGACCACCGCCTACAAGGAACAGGTCCAGAAGGCCCAGGAGCAGGCCAAGAAGCCGAAGGGCAAGGGCGCCTCCGGTGGGGGACAAGCCGAGCCGCCGCCCGTGATGCCGAAGCCCCCGACGGAGAAGGACCGCGCCAAGTACGCCTACTACGATCCCATTCGCAACAGGCTCATGAGCCTGGGGTTCGTCGTTTCGCCGCCAGGCACCGCGCTCGGCGCGGTGTTCCCAGAGAAGGACTGGATCAAGGGCGTCGCGGGGGTTCGCTTCAATCAGGAGGTGAAGGCCTACACGGATGCGCTCGCCGCGCGCTACCACCTGATTGGCGACGACGAGACGTCACTGACACGTCTGCTGATGGCCCGGCATCCGCAATGGGCGGCCATGAAGGAGATGAAGTCCGCCTTCGTGTCCGCGGTGGGCTGCCTTTGCGTGTCCTGGACCCGGCACACGGTTGCGGGCAGGACCGTGCATGTTCCCATCCTGGGACTCTCCGGTGTCGTCCAGGAGGAGCCTGGCCCTTCCTACTTCCAGAAGTATTGCCGACACCTGGGTCTTCCCAACTGGCAGCCCGACCCCAGCATCCCCGCGTACGGGGAGACCTCTCTGGTGGCGGAGAAGTTCAAGACCGCGCAAGCGCTCATGAAGCGAGAGGAGGAAAGACTCAAGAAGCTCGTGCCCCAAAAAGCCCCGAAGGAAGCCCCGGAGGTCCAGGCGCTGCAGAGGCACCGGGCAAGCTGGAAGGTCTCTTCGGAGAAGCTCGAGCAGGAGAAGGCGGAGTTCCAGCAGCGCAAGAGCACAAGCGAGCTCGCGAACGAGCTGAACGTCAATTACGAGACGATGATCGAACGGACGAATCTCGTGGCGTTGGGTTATCGCGCGCGAACCCTGCTGCGGCTCCGAACGCCCGCGCGGCAGGCCCTGTTCAGCTACGTCTCGTTCCGCCAGGACAAGTCCCATGACGACCTGTCGGTCAAGACGCTCCAGGACGTCAAGCTGGGCGTGGACCTGTGGGTCTGCGGTTGGCACTCACTGAACTGCGCTGAACCGGCGGCGCTCATGACCGCCTCGTCGTACTTCGCGGAGGGCTGCGATGTGCTCGTCTGTTTCCCCTATGAGGGATTGAATGACGCGGGCACCGGGCGCAACCGCCCGAAGGAGACCTGCCCCTGGTGTGCCGCCGTGGAGCTTGGCTTCCGAAGCCTCAGCGAGAACAAGGGGAAGGTCCCCACGGGCCTCAGCACGGGAGCGTGGCTGACGCAGCTCACGCTGACGCTCCAGGATGAACCCGACGAGGTCCTGCCCGTAAACCGGGGCTTCGATGCCTTCCAGGACGACAACTCCATCATGACGGCGACGCGGATGACGCTCGCGGGAGACGACAAGGGGCTGGTGAAGAACAGCGACCTCGAGTCTCCCGCGTACAGCAGCGTGGTCATGACGAAGATTGGTCGCCTGCGCTCGATGTATCACCTGCTGGGACTGATTGATCGCGAAGTCGTGGCGCTGGATCGCCAGTTGTACCCGCACGCCGGATTCGGGGTGGTGTCCAAGTTCCTGAAGTAGGGGCCGCGTCAGGGAACGGCAGCAGGTGTGACTCCGAGCTTCCCAAGGACCTTCACGGCATTGGCGTTCCCGGCGTCCAGCGCGAGCGACTTCCTGTAGCTCTTGATGGCCGCTTTCTTCAGGCCCAGTTGGAGTTGGGCCTCGCCCAGGCCGCGGTGTCGACGCCCTTGAGCCGCATGAGCACATCCACCTGCGCGGACGGCATCTCGGGCTCGGGCTTGAACGCGCTCCAGGCATACTCCGCCGCCACGCTGGCGATGAGGCGGTCGAAGAGCAGGAAACCGTTATCGGAGTTGGCCATGACGACCACTCCGCTCCCCGTGTCACTGAAGGCCATGAACGCGGCCTGGAAGCCCTCGTCCGCGCCGCCGTGCCTGAAGCGTCCGGTGCCGGGCTCCACCTGGAAGCCCAGCCCGAACCGCTCCGACTGCTGCGTCAGCACCTGCTTCGTCATCGCCTGTGACAGCACGCGCCGGGACTTCCCTGCCTTCGCGCTGGACACCTCGAGGGCGACCCGCGCGAGGTCGGACGGCGTCGTCCACAGTCCGGCCGCGGCCATCTCCGGGTACACGTGCCAGCGCCCCGCCACGCTCTTCCCGCTGGCGTACGTCCCCGTGGCCGTCCTGGCGGCCAGGTCCGGAGGCAGCGGCTGCTCGTAGGAGCTGCGGGTCATGCCGAGCGGCGTCAGCACCGTCTCGCGCATGATTTGGGGGAACGGCTTCTGGAGCTGGTCCACCATCATCAACTGGACGATGGACGTGCCGCCGCCGCTGTAGCGTGTCTTCGTCCCGGGGACGAGGTCGACACGCACCGGGGCGGTGTTCGCGGGCGCCTCGCCCTCCAACAGTGACCTTCTGCTCCTTCGTGAAGTCGTTCTCAGGCAGCTTCCATGAGCGCAGCCTGTCGTTGATGTTCTCATCGAGCGACCCGTTGCCCGCTTCGACGAAGTGCAGCGCCGCGAGGGCCGCCACCGGCTTGCTAAGGTGCTGCTCCAGGCAGTGGGGCGCCCCACTGTTGAGGAGGGCTCTCGTGTCAAGCGCGCACGGGCGAAGCTCGAAGAGCAAGTACGGCTCGCGGCCTACCTTGATCACCCGAAGATCCTTCGCGTCCACGGGCCGCACAAAGGCGAAGGCGGTTGGTACGTCATCACCGACCATCCGTCGGGGAACAGCCTGAACGATGTGATTGCGGTCACATCTTCGTGGATTGGCGGGGCAGCGTGGAGGTCTCCGACTTCGGGCTCGCCCTTTCGGACCTGCCAAGCCGCGTGGCGTCCACCGTGCACCGCCCGCAGGGGGATGCGTTCTACTCCTCCCCGGAGACACTCTTGATGGGGCTCGCTGATGCGCGCTCGGACCTCTTCGCGCTCGGCAACGTCATGCTGGAGCTGGCGACAGGAAAGAACCTCCTCGACGCTCCGGACAGCTTGACCCAGGAGGTGAAAGACGCACTGTCGGACAGGCAGCTCGCGGTCTGCCGTCGCGCCATCAAGCGAGCCCGGTCGGCAGGAAGCCCTCCTGCTGTCGAGGACGCAATCTGGCGCGCGGCGACCTACACGCAGGCGGACCTGGACGCGCTGGTTGCCCCACTGCCGCAGGCGATGCGCGTCATGCTGACCCGCCTCCTTCAACGGGCGCCCGCCAACCGCTACCAGTCTGCGCGCGAGTTCTTGCCGGACCTGTATTTCTGGCAGGGAGAAGAGAAGCTCTTTGGCCCCAAGGAAGCTGAAGCCGAGCTGAAGGGACTGATGCAGCAGACGGGCGAAGCGCTGGTCGAGCTGGGAATTCGCGCCCCGCGCGGCTCCACGACTCCCCAGGAGCAGATCAGCACGAACTAGAAGGTACTCAGGTGCCAGCCCTCACAGCCCGGAGGGCTGGCGCCATGTTGCACGGATGTCGCATGCCCCTGCGGAATTGCTTGGGATGGGGCGGGACGACAGGGCACGAGGCGGGATATCGAATCCGGGTCGCTCCGAGCGGTAGCGAGGTAAGGGCGCGATCCTGCTGGGAGTTTCGCACCGCCCGGCGCGGGTTCGAATCCCGCATTCGGCACATCATCACCCAAGGAGCATGGGCCTCCACACATGGCCCCTCCTTCACGCAGAGCGATGCGAGCCCGCATCGTCCGGCGGTCCGTGCCTGTCCTGCTCGATGCGGCGATAGAGGAAGTACGAGTAGAGCACGGGAATCACCACCGCGACGGTGACCGCCGCCAGCACGGGGACCGGACCACCGCCGAGAAGCCCCGAGACGAGGACGATGGCTCCCGCGAGGACGAAGAGCCTTCCTCCCAGGCGATGCGTGCGCAGCCAGACCTCGTCGCTCGCGAGCGTCCAGGGCGTCCGGACTCCACAGAAGAAGTTCTTCGTGAACTTCCCCATGTAGTTGCCCAGGACCACGAGGACCAGGCCCGCGGCCGCGGGAACCACGCGCGCCATCGGCACGGCCACGCCGATGCCCCCGAGCAGGACCAGGGCGTTGAGCAAGAACAGGAACGCGACCAACACCACCTGGATGCCCTCGAAGACGCCCTGGAATCGCTCCACGCGGTATCCCCTGGGCGAAATCAGCGGCACGGCCACCAGGACCAGGTACAGGGCAGCCATCAGCAGCGGCAGGACGAAGGGTCCCCAGGGCTTGGGCGTATACCCATCCACCACCCCCTGGGCATTCCAATGCGTGGGCATCCACTCCGGCAACTGGCCGTAGAGAATGACGGCCATCGCGAACGCCGCGACGACGAATCCCAGACTCAGCACATGGGCTCGGCTGATTCTCATGACCGCTCTCCATTCCCCTTGTCGACCTTGAAGAGGTCAAGAAGGACCGCCGCTACGTCCTCGAACACGGTCGTATTGAGGGAGTAGACGATTTGCTGCCCACGGCGCTCGCAGCGCACCAGATCCGCGGCTTTGAGCACGTTGAAGTGATGCGATAGCGACCCCTTCGTGATGTCGAACGCCTCAGCGAGCTCTCCCGCTGACTTCGAGCCGCCCTGCAGCAGCTTGAGCACCTTGCGCCGGGTCGGATCTGAAATTGCCTTGAAGACCTCCTGCGTTCGCATCACGACCTTTTGACATTTTGAATAACGTCAAAATAACCACAAGGAAGGCCCTGTCAAGTGGAACGCATGGGGCACCGGGCCTTGGGGGGCATGCCGGGACGGCAACCCCGAGGGCCCTCCTGCGCCCCATGAGCCAACCGACTCATGGGGCGAGGTCGAGGACCGGCGAGACACTGAGGGTGGTGGACGCCTCACTGGGGCCCTTCATGCCGCTCCAAGGAGACATGCCCCTTCCCGTGGCGGACGACTACCGGGGGCCGTGGGCTCGGGATGCCTGGCGCCTGATGCCCCTGGGTGGGGCTTCACTCCAGTCTCGCGGCGATCTCGAACCACCCGTCGTCGATGACCTCGACGCCACCGCGGATCATCTCCGGCCCCGGCTGCTCCAACGTGAGCCCGCGCAATGTCTTCGCTCCGAGTCGCTCCCACTTCGCGCGCAGCGCGGGTCCTACCCCATGGAGGTCGTGCTCATTCATCGCCGTGCATCCTCCTGAGAAACCTCTCATGAGAATAAAGGCAGACAGCCTCAGGAAAGAGCTGTTAAACTGCCGGCAGGTGTCCCTTGCGGTCATCCATTGACCGCAAGGGATTCCAGCTCCCCATCACAAGGCAATGCCTGCCACCGGCCTCCCCGCGCCATACGCCCGGGGTGTGCCATCTCACGTCTGGAGCACCACCGCTTGAAACGCCATACCCTGCAACTCATGTTGGGAGTGATTGCCCTGCTCCCCTGGACCCGTCAGGCCCACGCGGCGGACTGGGAAGACCTCATCGTCCCGGAGACGTTCCGCCAGGGGCACTACGACCCCGCGAATCCAACGGTCGCCCCCCGGGGCGTGTACGTCGCGCCGTATTCCATCAACACGGGGGAGACCCCCACCTTCTACATCCAGAGCCCGGAGTCCTTCCGACTGCGCATCTACCGGCTGGGCTGGTACGGCGGCGCGGGCGCGCAGGTGGTCCACGACTCGGACACCGCCCCCGCGACGACCTACGGGCCCATCTCGCAGCCCCGTTGCGGCACGGAGACGCCCACCACCGTCCCCAACTACCTGGCGATCCGGCAGCAAGAGGTGGACTACGGCCTGGTGGAATGCGCGTGGAGCAACCCCGTGCAGCCCTCCGTGGGCACGCTCAGCTCGGGGGTGTACTTCGTGCGGATCACCCCGAAGGTGACCTCGCCCAAGGAGACGCTGGCGACGTTCGTGGTGCGCGACGACGCGTCCACGGACCGGCTGATCATCGTCAACCCGACGACGACGGAGGTCTACAACCCCTGGGGGGAGACGCTGCACGCGAGCACCGTGGCTCAGCCCTGTGAGGGCTGGCCTTCGTGCCCCTGGCGCGGCATGTACGCCTACGAGCGGGCCACCAAGGTCTCCATGGCGCGGCCGTCGTGGAACGTCCCCACCCACTTCAAGACGGACGTCCCGCTGCTGCGCTACCTGGAGAAGAACGACCTGCCGTACACGGTGGCCACGGACTACGACGTCTCGCGCTTCTCCAGCCTGCTGACCTCCCGGCGCTCGGCCATCATCTCCGGTCACGGCGAGTACTGGGACATGACCACGCGCAACCGGCTGGAGTCCTTCGTCGCGGGAGGCGGCAACCTCGTCGCCATGGCGGGCAACACCGGCTACTGGCAGATCCGCTACGAGGCCTCCACCACGGGCAACCCGGGCCCCATCATCGTGGGCTACAAGGACAACGCCACCGACACGACGACCCCGTCGTCCACGTGCCGTCCTGGCGTCACCGTCCCCGCATCGAGGCCGGACTGCTCGGATCCGATGCTGTCCGTCACCCCCAGCCTGACGACCACCTGGTTCCGGGCGCCGCCGGTGCACAAGCCGGAGCAGGAGCTGCTGGGCGTGCAGTACCCCATCGACCCGGCCGGCAACACCTTCGAGCTGCCGCTCACCTTCTTCACGGACACCGTGGCGGCCCGCCCCAGCCTGGGCACCGGCATCACCGCGACGGGCAACACGCTCATCGGCTCGTACGTCTCCTCGCAGAACGTCTACGTGGGCAACCTGGGGTGGGAGGCGGACTCCATCCACCCCAACCAGCTGTTCCGGATCGACCCCACGGCGTGCGTGCTACCGCTGGGACAGGGGAAGTTCTCCGATGATCCGAAGTGGGCCCTGGACAACCCGACGCCCTTTGGCAACGAGTTCACCCACCTGGTCCTGTACCGCCCCAAGGCGACCAGCGGCCACGTCGTCGCTGGCATGAGCATGCTCTGGAGCTGGGGCCTGGATGACTGGGCGACGCTGCACCCCCTGGGCGGCCCCATCGTCTCCCGGGTGGACCCGCGGCTGCAGCAGTTCACCCGCAACCTGCTCGTCTCCAGCGACGGCGCCGGCTTCGGGACCGACTGTGACCGTGGCGTCGACTTCGACGTCTGGTTCGGAGATGCCTTCACGGACACGAAGGCGGATGGCAACACGGCCCCGTCCGGTGGCGACGGCAGCCCGGTGGAGATGATCGTCAAGGAGCGCGACTACCCGGGCCGCTGGGGGAGCGTGGCCCTGGAGAAGCAGGCGGGCTCCCTGAAGCTGGTGCCCACCTTCAAGGAGGTGGCGCGGCTGACGGACTGGGCGGTGGCCAGCAACGCCTACAACCTATTCCTGGCGGACGTGAACGGCGACGGCAAGAAGGACCTCATCGCGCAGAGCCGCGTCAACGGGACGTTCGACGTGGCCCTGAGCAACGGCGACCGCTTCGTCCCCGGCAGCACCTCCTGGCTCACGGGCTGGGCGGTGGGCAGCGCGTATGACGTCTTCGCCGCGGACCTCGACGCGGACGGCAAGGCGGACCTCGTGGCCAAGGAGCGCACCGCGCCGGGGACCTGGTACGTGGCCCTCAACACCGGGACGCAGTTCGTCCCCGCGTCGAGCAGCTGGCTGACGGGCTGGGCCGTGTCCAGCAGCGCGTACGACCTGTTCGTGGCGGACGTGAACGGCGACAACAAGGCGGACCTCGTGGCCAAGGAGCGCACCGGCTCCGGCCTCTGGTATGTCGCGCTCAACACCGGCAGCGGGTTCACGGCGCAGCCCGGCTCGCTCGCGGGCTTCGGGGTCCCCAGCGCGGACCATGACCTGTTCGTGGCGGACGTGAACGGCGACGGCAAGGCGGACCTCGTGGCCAAGGAGCACACCGGCACCCAGGCCTGGAAGGTGGCGCTCGGCACGGGCACGGGTTTCGTGCCCCAGACGTCCGCGTGGCTGACGAGCTGGGCGACGAGCAGCAGCGCGTACCGCCTCTTCGTCGCGGACATGGATGGGGACGGAAAGGCGGACCTGGTGGCCCGGGAGCGCACCTCCCCGGGCGCCTGGTACGTCGCCCCCAGCTCTGGCAGCGCCTTCGTTCCGCAGACCGCGCGGCTCGACGCACGCTGAGCGGTCCATGGGAGCCGGGGCCCCGCGCACGCGCGAGGCCCCGGAAGCCCCGGCCCGGCGCTTCGACATACATGGGGCCCGCTTGAGCAGATGCGAGCGGGACGAGCGGCGGTAAGGAGGACCCATCGTCGGCCCAGGCGCGGGCGGAGCCCAGCGGGAGGCTCGTCCTGCACAAGCTGCTGGACAACCAGTTCCTGGAGATGGGGTGCCTGCCGCTGCCGGACAACTGGGTCCTGAACAATGGCAAGGCAGCCATGAGCGGCCCGGGCAACGTCAACGTGCTTCTGGAGGCGCACATGTATCGATGGTTGCTGTTCGCGGCGCTCACCGTCACCACGACGGCGGGCGCGAAGCCCAACACCCCGCTGTACACCACCGGCGCCGGTCCTGGCGGTGGGCCGGCGGTGAAGACGTTCGACCCCAACTCCAACACCAACTGGGTGTCCTTCTACGCCTACGAACCGTCCATGAGCGTGGGCGTGGAGATGGCGACGGGCCGGGTGACCACGAACTGGCGCCCGGACGCCGTCACCGGCACCAGCGAGGGCGGAGGGCCCCTGGTCCGCGTGTTCGACGTCAACACGGGCAGCGTGCTGCGGGAGTTCTTCGCCTACGACTCGAACTTCCGGGGCGGCGTTTTCGTGACCACCGGCGACGTGGACGGCGACGGCTTCGATGAAATCATCACCGCGCCGGGACGGGGCATGGGCCCGCTGGTCCGCGTGTGGAAGGCGGTGGGCACGCCCACGCTCATCAATGAGTTCTGGGCCTACGACCCCGGCTTCACCGGAGGCGTGCGGCTGGGCGCGGGCGATGTCACGCGTGACAACGTCTCGGAGATTGTCACCATCCCGGGCCCGGGCGGAGGTCCCCACGTGCGTGTCTTCAACCGCTGGGGCGGAGAGGTGTATGGCTACATGGCCCCGGTGCCCCGCAAGCCCTGGGACAATCAGTACTACACGAACGGCTACCGCGTGGCGGTGGGCAGCGACCCGTGGGGGACGCCGGAGCTCTATGTGTCCGGCAGCGAGTGGCGCTTCTTCACCCACTACCAGCGCAGCGATGACTGCTCCATCCCGCCCATCTTCGTGACGCCCAACTTCGTGCGGAAGGCCTACTGGGTCCTGACGCCCTATGCGCACGTCATGCGCATTCCGGACGGCGCCACGCTGGCCCACTTCGGCACGGAGGCGCTCAACGCCGGCTTCCTGGGACAGGAGGTGTCCTACGCGGACTACAAGAACCTCTGCGAGCCCAACGGTGGCGTGTCCTGCAACGTCTTCCAATACCCGTACCCGTACGGCGGCAGCGATCCCGACTATTCGCCCCAGGTCGCCACGCTCCAGCAGCCCGGCGCCGGCCCGCGCCTGCTCACCGGCAGCCCCCAGCTGAAGCTGGGGAACGGGGTGGCGGGCTGCTACTACGACACGATGTTCCAGCCCGGCACCCTCAAGCTCTACGAGCGGTGGGGCGCGGCGCTCTGGTCGTTCCAGCCCTACGGCGCGTTCTACGGCGGCGTGAAGCCCGCCGCGAACAACGACTGACGTCCGCCGTCGGGCCAGGCGCGACTGGCCCGCCCCGGAACGCACTTCCGGGGCGGCTATAGCTCCAGCATGCAGGTGGCGCTGCAGCCGTCGCGGCTGACGGTGTTCCCGTCGTCGCATTGCTCGCCCTGGTTGAATTGCACGACCCCGTCGCCACAGCGGATGCCGAGCAGGCAGCCCGGGGCGCATTGCCCGTAGCCCCCCGGGTTCGAGCCGTCGTCGCACTCCTCGCCCTCGTCCAGCCTGCCATTGCCGCAGGCGGAGATGCACACCCAGGACTGGTTGGCCGGCAGGAACGAGGAGAGTTGCAGCTTGTAGCTCGAGCCCGTGGAGAAGCGTTCCGCCTGGAACACGGCGACCTCATAGATACCGTCTGGCTGGAGGCCCAACGCGGACGCCCGGCCCGCGAGGTCCACGGTCGAGGTCATGCTGGTGTGAACCCCTCCCAGGTCGATGGCGAGCTTCCCGTTGATGAAGCCCCAGACGTCATCGTCTCCCGTGAAGACGAGTTGCCCCTGGCCCGTGTACACGAACCAGAAACGCGTCTCGCTGGTGAAGCTGTAGTTGTGCGGTGCTCCCGTGCTGTCCGGACGCGTCGTCTCCTGCCCCTCGGCCACCCAGCCCTTGCCGTCGAGCGGGAAGAAGGTCGTGTCCTCGAACAGATAGGAGAGGGCGTTGGGAGAAGAGGTCCGCGACAGGGGCAGCGTGGAAACGACGGGCAGGTTGACGTTGCTCACGTCGCGAAACCATTGGTCGAAGGACACCACTCCATGCGTCGTGGCGGAGAACACACCTGCCTTGGCATAGACGGGCTTGCCGGCCGGGCCCAGGATGGCCTGGACGATGCCCGTCTCCTGCCCGTTCGCGTTCTGGAAGTCGACGTGGCCATTGGGCAGGTCATTCCCCCGGAAGTCGCGGTAGACGATGGGGAGACTCAACGTGGACAAGGGCTCTGAAAGGACGCAGACGAAGCCCTCCTCGATTTGACAGGTCGAGGAGCAGCCGTCGAAGTCGCGCAGGTTGCCGTCGTCGCACGCCTCTCCGGCCGTGAGGATGCCGTCGCCACAGACGGCCTCACAAACTGTGAGGCCCGTATGCTGGTGTCAAAGGGTTGCTGGCTTTTGTTTGTCTCGAAACCCAAGCGCTCCCATACTGCGAGTCACACACACCCAGGACCTCTCGGATGCCTGACTTGAAGAACGTCATTCTTTGCCTGAGCGTGCTCCTCCTCGTGGGGTGTGCCAGCGGCCGCGACACCACGCCTTCGAATGCGGACCACCGGCTGCTGACGCTCGCGACGGACGGCGAGCCGACCGCGACGGTGGCCCTCAACCTGCGGCTGCTGAAGACCGCGAACGCGGATCCAACCTGGAAGGACGCGGTCGAGTCCGCGGAGCAGCACCTGCTGAAGCTGGGGAACATCCCGCCCCGGCACCGGGCCCTCGTCCTGGACACGTTCTCGTCGTTCGCCGCGGGATTGATGGAGACCCCTGGCGGAACGGTGCCCTTCCGCGTGTTCGCCTCCCATGGCCCGGAGGACGCGGCGCTGGAGGTCCTCCAGACGGCGCGGCTCATTGAAGCCACGAAGGAAGGCGACTACGTCCTCATCGACCCGGAGACGTGTCAGCGCCAGGGCCCTCTTCGGCTGCTCAAGACGAAGCAGCTCCTCGCGTTCGTGCCTCCGGCGCTCGCGGCGGACGTGTCGGCACGGCTCGCCCGGGAGCCCAGCCAGAAGATGGAGCCGCTGTTCATCGCCCAGGCGGGCGTCGAGGTGGGCCCGGTCCTGGAGCCGTTCGTCCCAGGGCTCCTGATGCTGGCCATCCAGCAGTTCCAGGCGACGGATGCCGCCCGGCGGATCTCCTTCGCCGCCCGAGCGGACGCGAGCGGCGCCATCCGGGCGGACGTGGAGTTCGCCGGGCCCCACCCCGAACGCATCCAGGCGCTCTGGGAGCGAGTGACCACCAGCGAGTCAGCGCTGCGGACCGTGGTGGCCTCCTCCACGAAGCTCCAGGCCGGCAAGGACGTCCTGCGCATCACCTTCGACGTGAACGCCCTGCGCGCGCAGTCCGCCATGCTCCGGCGGGCCTTCTCTCCCTTCAGCGACGAGCCTCTGCCCTCGGAGAACCTGGAGGACCTCCGCGAGGGCGCGGTGATTTCGCCCGAGAACGTGGTGTCCTACCCGGAGACGCTGACGCCCGAGTCCTTCCTCGCCCTCTCCGGTGACGACTGCAGCCCCTGGAAGGGTGATGCCTTGGACGAGACGAAGAAGCTGCGCCTCGCGTTCACGTCCCTGCGCGCCTCGTTCATCACTCCCGAGGCCGACCACCTCCAACTGACCGCCCGTGTCTGCCAGCCCCGCGACTACGTTCCGGTCCTCGCGCGACGCAAGCTGATGGAGCTGCGCGTCCAGCAACCGGAGCTCCACCGCCCCCTGTGTGGCCCGCTGGCCGCGAGCCCGGACGGGATGAAGGTCGGGGAGGACTTCTCGGGTGAGAACGCCTCTCGCGGGCAGGTGGCGTCCCACCACGTCCAGTTCGCGCTCAAGCCCGGCGTGGACGCCCAGACGCTGCCGGCCATCACAGGGTCGGTCACCGTTCATGTGCCAGCGCGGATCCGGAGCATCCGCCTGCCCTTCGCCGCGCCCTTTGCCCGGGCGGAGCAGACCTTCCCCGACGGGAAGCTGTTCGTGGAGGGACTGCGCATCCACCTGGGCACCCTGACCTTCCAACTGGGGAGCGAGGGCACGCCGCCGACGGTGCTGGCGGTGCGGGCCCTGAACGCGGAGGGGAAGTACCTCAGGACCGAGGCACGCCCGGGCCTCACCATGGTCCTGTCGCTCCCCCTCTTCGGCGTGCTGTCTCCCGACGCGCCACTGTTCACCGTGGAAGGAAGGCCCGCGCAGATAGAGCTCGTCCTGGTGGACGCGACCACGCCGTACACCCGGCCCTTCACGCTCACGCCGCCCTTCCCCTCCGGGAACGCCGCGGCCAGGGACGCCGAGGCGCTTCCGCTCGCGATGATCGATCAAACCCTGTTCGAGCAGCACCTCATGTCCCCGGAGTCGGTCGCGAGGAGGACCGCGTCGTTCAGTGGCGCAGTGAAGAAGGACGCGCTCCCCGCGGCGCTCCCGCCGAACGCCCCTGCCTCGCCCTTCCACGCCTGGCTGGTGACCGACGGTGTCTTCCGCGGAGACGTCGAGTTCTCCTGGCCGGACGACGTGCAGAAGTCCTTCGCGCAGGCGGATCCCCCCGTCACGCTGGAGCTGCTCGAAGCGGACTTCGCGGACGGGACGCGCCTGCGCGCGGCGGACATCGAGGCGGTGGATGAGGAGGACCAGTACGTCTGGCACAACGGCTATGGCCAGCAGCTCAAATGGAGCACCACGTTCTCGCCCGGGCGGAGCTGGAGCTTCACGCACAGGGGCTACATCCCCCACCAGCTCGAGCGGGTCCCCCTGACGAGGCTCAAGGGGCAGCTCTCCTTCGCCCTGCCGGAGAAGTGGGTCGCGTCATCCCCCACGGCCCTGAGCCTGCATACAGAGGCCCGGCTGGAAGGGGGCCGCTTCAAGGTCGAGATCATCGAGCCGGGCCGCATCCGCATCCAGAGTCACGACACGGGCCAGGAGGGTTTCTCCGCGGTATTCGACGACGCCAAGAACCGCCCGGTTGACTCGGTCCTGACGAAGCGGACGGACTTCGATGACGCGACCTTCATGCTCGACTTCGAGACCCGTCAGCCCGCGCACCGCTGGCGGATGATCCAATCCCGGGGCACCCCCAAGACATACGCCTATCCGTTCGAAATCCTCGCCCAGGTGCCCGTGGCCCCCACCGAGCCCAAGCCGGTCCCCGCCCGGAAGGCCGGGCCCACGCGGAAGGCCAGCCCCACCCGGAAGAAGTGAGCGGGGCCGGAACGGACGAAGGCCCTACTTCGCCGCAACCTGACGGCTCGGAGGCTGGGCCACCGGGCGCTGAGGCAGGGCCTTCGCGGACGCCTGTGCGTTGACCACGGCGTCCGCGGTGGGCGCCACGCTGGTGTCCTGGAGCGGATTGCCCTGGCTGTCCGTGTAGACGCCATCCGAGAAGGGGCCCACGTAGAGCTGGGGCGTGGCGGGCAGCGCCTGGGTCAGCACGGTGAGGTAGTTGTCCATCTCGTGCCGGATGGTCGCCTCCTGCGTGCTGGTGTCTCCCAGCGTGTTGTAGAAGAGCACGTCGAACTCCACACCGACCTGCGTGTAGTTGGGCGCCAGCCACGACGGCGGCAGCGTGGGCACCACGTCGTACTGATTGACCACGCGCACCGTCGCCGGACTCGTGACGTATCGGGCGTAGGCCGTCCCCCATGAATCCGCGAGCCCGGCCTTCGGCGCCGCGAACGTGACGGTCGTCACGCTCAGCGACGGCTGGCTCACCGCCAGGTCCAACGCCAGCAACTCCGCCAGGCCTCCGCCCAGGCTGTGGCCCGTCACGTAGAGCGTCTGGATGTTGTTCGCCTTCAGCCACGAGAACACCTGCGCCTGCATCGACTGGGGCACGGAGGTGCTCGTGCCGGTGTAGATGCCCCAGAACCCGCCGTGCACCTGAGGCACCGGAGACAGGGACACCCCGGAGTACGGCGCGAAGGACGTGGTGGAGTACTGCTCGTCCGCGCTCGTGTCCGCCGACGTCACGGTCCCGCGCAGCGCCAGCATCGCCGTGGTCGAATCCGCGTTGGAGGTGAACCACAGGCCGAACGCCTCCGCGACGCCTCCCTTCTGCGGCACCCACGCAGTGAGGCTGTCCGCCTGCGTCCAGCCCGAGGGCACGGAGAAGTCCTTGCCATTGAAGGCGGCGTAGGCCGCGACCACGCCCTGCCCCATGCCCAGCACCTGGGTCGCGTCCAGCACGGGCTCGGGCGGCGTGGCCTGCGGGCTCGGCTGCGGACGGACGGCGGCAACGGTCGAGGTCGTCATGTTCGGCTCCAGGAAGGTGTGGCGGGTGGAACGGGGCGACGCCTGTCGCCATCCGTTGCCAGGCACCGATTGCAGCGCCCATGCCGCACGCGGCGTCCCCTGGAGGCCCTCGCGGCGAGGGGGTTCACGCGCGCCTTCGACGCGTCGGTCGACGCGACGCCCGACGCAAGGCCGCCCCTGGTGACTGGAAACATCAACGCCTGACGGCAGTCACCAGGCGCAAGCCCATGGACCGGGGCCGTGCCTCATGCGCTCCCAGCAAGATCAACGACTTGCGCGTGCACTGAGGGGTCCGGGGCGTTGGCATGCCCGCTGCTATGGGTGTCCTCGTCGCTGAAAGCAACACGCACTCCCCTTCCAGAAAAGAGACACGTCATGGCCATCCGCTCCGCTGGTCGCTCCACCCCCTCCATCCCGTCCACCGCCTCCAGGCCCACCACCT
>NZ_RAWQ01000111.1:0-33508 GCF_003668965.1 Corallococcus sp. AB030 | reverse complement strand
ACCCCCTCCTCCGCGGGCACCGTCCAGTTGGCCCCGGGTCGCGAAGCCGCGCGCCCCACCGAAGAGGACCTGTCCCCCGAGGGCATCGCCCGTTCGGTGATCCACAACGAGGCGCGCTTCCTCTTCCAGAGCCTGCTGACGGGGGATGTGCGCAACGCGTCCACGGAGCTGATCTTCCCGTTCCAGCTGGAGGACAAGCGCTTCAACACGCCCGACGAGCTGGTGCAGGCATGGGTGAAGCAGCTGCGCTCGCGCCGCACGGACCTGGTCACCCTCTACGACATCGAAGTGCTGCCCATCGCGGAGATGGAGAAGAAGTACGGCAAGCCGCCCGCGCGCCTGGGCCTGGATCCGCGCGCGCTCAAGGACACCTGGGCCGCGGTGGGCAACCTCTCCGGCCACGCGGCCATCTTCCTCTTCCGCGGCAGCCCGGACCTGAGCTGGCACGCCTTCGCGTACACGGACTGAAGACGCCAAGGAGCGCCCGGCGTTACTCCCGGGCGCCCCGCTGCTTTCGTCAAGGCGCCGGCTGCAGGGTGATGGTCACGGGATCCGGGTCCTGGACCACGATCAGGATTTCGGACGCGGTCTTGAAGCCATCGCGCTCGGCTTCAATCATGGCGACTCGAAGGTGAACTTGCCCTGCGCGTCGGAGATGACCGTCTTGTCGGTCTCCATGAGGGTGACTTCGAAGTCCTTGAGCGGTTCGCCCTGCTCCGTCAACACGACGCCCGTCACCCGCCCGGGCCGGGGCTCCTGGTCAGCCGGATCCTTGGAGGACCCGGCGTCGGGATCGCACGCGGACAACACAACGGCCATCAACAGCGCGCAGAGCACGCTGCTTCGAGTCTTCAGGGTCATCATGGGTGGGTTCTTCAGGGAAAGCGCGCTCCGGCCGGCGCGAGGCCTTCCGCACCTGGCCCGCGTGGGGGCTCGTCGGTGCGTCCGGTGGCTTTCCAGACGACGAAGCGGCCTGGGAATTCACTGTCCCAGACCGCCTCTTCACCTCAACCCAGCGCCGCGACAAAATCCCGCAGGCGCGTCAGGCCCTTCTGCAGCACCTCGCGCGAGGTGACGAAGCTCATGCGGATGTAGCCCGGCGCACCGAACGGATCTCCCGGCACCGCCGCCACGAGGAAGTCGTTGAGCAGCGCCTCGGAGAGCTGGAGCGAGTCCGTCAGCGGCTTGCCCTTGTACGTCTTGCCCAGCAGGCCCCGCACGTCCGCCATCGCGTAGAAGGCGCCTTCCGGCAGCCGGCAGCGGATGCCGGGGATGGCGTTGAGTCCCGCGACGAACAAGTCCCGGCGCTCGCGGTACTCGTTCACCATGGCGGTGATGGTGTCCGTGGGGCCGTTGAGCGCCGCCAGCGCCGCCTTCTGCGTGATGGAGGACGCGTTGGAGGTGGACTGGTCCTGCACCAGCTGCATGCCGGTGATGAGCGCCTTGGGGCCCGCCGCGTAGCCCAGCCGCCAACCCGTCATCGCGTGGGACTTGGACAGGCCGTTGGACAGCAGCAGCCGGGGCACCAGGTCCGGCGCCACGTTGCCCAGGTTGAGGAACGGCTCCCCCGTGTAGAGGAGCTTCTCGTACATGTCGTCGGTGACGATGATGCAGTCATGGCCGCGCACCGCGTCGGCGATGCCCTCCAGCGTGGCGCGCGAGTACACCGCGCCCGTGGGGTTGGCCGGGCTGTTGAGCACGATGGCGCGCGTGCGCGGGGTGAGCGCCTTCTTGATGGCGGCGGGGTCCGGCGCGTAGCCGTCCTCCTCGCGCGTGGGGACGATGACCGGCGTGCCGCCCGCCAGGTGCACCATGTCCGGGTAGCTCACCCAGTACGGCGCGAAGATGATGACCTCGTCGCCTTCGTCCAGCAGCGCCTGGAAGCAGTTGTAGAGCGACTGCTTGCCGCCCGCCGTCACCACCACCTGATCCACCGCGTACTTCAGGCCGTTGTCCTTCTCCAGCTTGCGGCAGACGGCCTCGCGCAGCTCCGGCATGCCCGCGGTGGCGGTGTACTTGGTGAAGCCCGTGCGGAGCGCGTCGATGGCCGCCTGCTTCACGAACTCCGGCGTGTCGAAGTCCGGCTCACCGGCGGCGAGCACCACCACGTCCTTCCCACTCGCCGCGAGCGCCTTGGCGCGGGCGTTGAGGGCCAGGGTGGCGGAGGGCTTGATGGCTTGCAGCCGGCGGGCGAGTTTCATGCGTCCTGCCTAGCGCGGAACGTCCGAAGCGGACAAGCCTCCCGGACGTCCTGCGTCGCCCGCCTGCCGCTACGGTTTCGGGCCGAACTTCTTCTTCAGCCCCGCGTTGACGTTCGGGGGAACGAGCCCATCCACGTTCCCCCCGAAGGTCGCGACCTCCCGGACCAGCTGCGAGGAGATGTAGAAGTAGTCCTCACCCGTCATCATGAAGACGGTGTCGATGTCCGGTGCCAGCTTGCGGTTCATGTTCGCCAGTTGGAACTCGTATTCGAAGTCCGACACCGCGCGCAGCCCGCGGATGACGACGCTCACGTTGCGCTGGTGCACGTAGTCCACCAGCAGGCCGTGGAAGGCGTCCACCTCCACGCGGGGGTCGTTCACCGCTTCACGGATGAGCTCGATGCGCTCCTCCTGGCTGAAGAGGGGCGTCTTCTTCGGGTTCACCGCGATGGCGACGATGAGCCGGTCGAACATCTTCAGGCTGCGCTGGATGAGGCTCAGGTGCCCGTTGGTGAGCGGATCGAACGAACCAGGATAGATGGCGACCGGCATGGGTGCGTTGAAGTCTCGGCGGGCCCACGGGGCCGGTCAAGCGCACGTCACGGGGCCCGGTAGAAGCTCACCAGGGTGTCCCCGAAGCGGCGCTGGTCCTCCAGGGCGAGCCCCGAGTGGGCCTCCGGGGCCGCTTCCCGCTTGTCGTGCTCCACCATCACCGTGCCGCCCGGCGTCACCACGCCCGCGGCCACCACCGCCTCCAGCACCGTCTCCACCACGCGCGCCGCGTAGGGTGGATCCGCGAAGACGAGGTCGAACCTGGCCCCCTGCTTGCCCAACGTCTCCAGCGCGCGGACCACGGGCTGCGCCAGGATGGACACCTGGGCGGCGAAGCCCAGCGCGTCGGTGTTCTTCCGGCACAGGGCCAGGGCCTCGCGGTCCTGGTCCACCAGCACCAGCCGGCCCGCGCCCCGCGACAGGGCCTCCAGCCCCAGGGCGCCGGTCCCCGCGTACAGGTCCAGCACGGCCTGGCCGTCCAGGAACTGGCCCAGCATGTTGAAGATGGTTTCCCGGACCCGGTCCGCCGTGGGGCGGATGTGTCCGGACGACGGCTTGGGCCCCGTCAGGGCCCGACCCTTCGCGCTGCCTGCAACGATGCGCATGCGCGCCCTTCTAGCCCAGGTCCCCGCCCGGCTTCGCGAGGAACGCCATGGCCACCGAAGCGGACCGGTGCGCCCCCAGCGCCACCAGGGCCTCCGTGGCCTCCGCGAAGGACAGCGCCTCCAGCGTCTCCCGGGCCGAGGGCGTCAGGGGCGGCAGCCCCTCCTCCAGCACGGAGAGCAGCTCCCCGGCCGGCATGCCCGCCGCCTGGGCCCGCGCCACCACCGCCTCGCGGACCTCTGGAGGCCAGGCGCGCAGGGCCAGCGGACCGAAGGGCCCTCCCTGGTCCACCTTGCGCACACCCACGGCCACGTAGCTGGACAGCCCCCGCGCGGGCCCCGTGGAGGCCTCCGCCACCGACACCGACACGCCCTTCCCCGCGGCCGTCTCCACCACCTGCCGCAGCAGCTCCACGTCCAGCTCGCCCTCTCCCAGCTGGGCGTCCGACACGCGCAGGAAGCGCAGCGGGACCTGCCACTGCGCCAGCCCCTCCAGCAGCGTCGCGCACGCGTCCACCAGCCCGCCGGAGGACAGCTGGGGCGGAGACACCTCCAGCGACAGCTCGCGCTCCTTGAGCGGGCCCACCAGCGCGTTCACCGCCTCCACGGCCTCGTAGGAGGTGAGGCGCGACAGGTCCAGCGACACCAGCGCGAAGCCCGCGTCCACCACGCGGAAGATGCCGTCCTGGAGCGCGTCCAGCACGTCCGCGTCCGTGGAAGTGACTCGGAGGGGACCGGCCTGGAGGAACAGGGGCCGGGTGTGCTCGGCCTCCTGGGCCGCCGCGTGCACCGCCCTTACGAAGCGCTCCGGCGCGCCCCGGTCCGCCAGGGGGTGCGGGCAGGAGAGGCCCAGCACCGAGTCCTCCGCGCGGGCCGCGCCCAACAGGCCCGGCAGCGCGCCCTTGGACAGCACCGGCAGGCACGGCAGCGCCATGGGCGTGGATTCCAGCGCCGCAAGCAACTCTCGTGGATCCAACAGGGGTACCCGGGAGCCCGGGCCCACCCGCGCCACCACGTTGCCCGGCCGCAGCGACAACACCTTGTCCAGCACGCTCATAGAGGCCCGCGAGGATTCCCTCCCCGCGCGCCTTTCGCAAGCGTGAGTCAGTGCACTTCGCCCAGGTGGGCGTAGGACTGGCTCTCAATCTGGATGGTCGTGTGGTCGATGCCGAAGCGGTCGAAGAGGTCGTGCTTCACCGCGGACAGGATGTCGTCGTTGTTGCAGACCATGGGGTCCGCCACCACCAGGTGCGCGGACAGCGCGTACATCCCGCTGGAGATGGTCCACACGTGCAGGTCGTGCACCGCCTGCACGCCCGGCACCTTTCCCATGAGGTCGCGCACCTGCTCCAGGTCCACGTGCGCGGGCACCGCCTCCAGGAGCACGTCCACCGCGTCCTTCACCAGCCGCAGCGCGCCCACGACGATGATCATCGAAATCAGCACGGAGATGATGGGGTCCACCACGTACCAGCCGGTCCACCACATCACGCCCGCGCCAATCAGCACGCCCACCGAGGACAGCGTGTCCCCCAGCACGTGCAGGAACGCACCGCGCACGTTCATGGAGTGCGTCTGGTGCAGGAAGCCCAGCGCCGCCAGGTTCGCCACCAGGCCGATGCCCGCCACCAGCGCCATGGGCCCCAACTCCACCGGAGCGGGCGTGCGCATGCGCTGCCAGGCCTCCATCAGGATGAAGATGGTGATGACCAGCAGCAGCACCCCGTTGAGGAGCGCGCTCAAGATCTCCATCCGGTAGTAGCCGTAGGTCTTCTTCAGGTCCGCGGGCCGCCCGGCGAACCAGAGCGCCAGCAGGCTCAGGACCATGGCCGACACGTCCGTCAGCATGTGCCCGGCGTCGGAGAGCAGCGCCAGCGAGTTGGTGAGGAAGCCGCCCACCGCCTCCGCCACCATGATGGTCGCAGTCAACCCCAGCGCGAACAGCAGCCGCCGCCGGTCCTTGCGCCGCTCCTCCGCCAGCCCGCCCTTGCGGGGACCGTGCGAATGACCGTGCGAATGCCCATGATGCGAGTGGTCATGGTCGTGGTCGTGCGAATGACCGTGCCCGGCCCTGCCGTGTGTATGTGGGGGTGCGCTCACAGGGAACCAGGGTACGCCAACAGCGCCTTCATTCGGACAGGTGCCGCTGGATTGATTTCGGACAACCCCGTAGATCCGTTGTCCTGATCCGCAACAGGCCGAGGGACGCGGGGATGGACTTCGAGAAGCATCAGAATCTGCACACCATTGTCATGTTGAGGGATGTCATCCGCAAGTGGTGGCAGGTGGAGCTTTCGTTCGCGGATCGCAACGGCCTGGTGCACGACTGGCAGCGCGGGGATTTCATCCCGCCGCCCAACGACTTCTGCCGCCACTCGCTGGGGGCGCGGGAGGGGATGCGGCGGTGTGCCCAGTCGGTGCGGGTGCTGCATGAGAAGTTCAAGGCCGCCAAGAACCTGCGCCGCTCGCTCTTCCACGACTGCCACCTGCGCCTGTCCATCGTGGGCGCGCCGCTCTACATCCGCAACGAGTACGAGGGCTTCCTCTTCGTGGAGGGCTTCGCCCGGCAGCCGCTCATGCCCGGAGACGGACAGGTGCTCCTGGGCAAGATGCGCGACATCGCGCCCGGGGCGATGCTGGAGCTGGAGGGCGCGGCGGAGCGCGTGCCGGTGCTGGACGGCTCGGAGCTGAGCAAGCTGTCGGACCTCTTGGAGTTCGCGGTCACGGAGATCGCCAACCAGGAGGTGGAGCTCACGCGCAAGGAGGAGACCATCCAGTCCATGGCCTCCGAGCTGTCCAACCGCTACCGCTTCGAGAAGATCATCGGCCGCTCCGGGGCCATGAACGAAGTGTTCCGCCTGATGGAGAAGGTGGCCCACTCCGACTCCACCGTCCTCATCAACGGCGAGTCCGGCACGGGCAAGGAGCTGGTGGCGCGCGCCATCCACCACAACGGCCCGCGCAAGGACAAGCCGTTCGTCGTGCAGAACTGCTCCGCCTTCAACGACAACCTGCTGGAGAGCGCCCTCTTTGGTCACACCCGGGGCTCCTTCACCGGCGCGCTCAAGGACAAGAAGGGCCTCTTCGAGGTCGCGGACCAGGGCACCTTCTTCCTGGACGAGGTGGGCGACATGTCCGCCGCCCTCCAGGTGAAGCTCCTGCGCGTGCTCCAGGAGGGCACCTTCCTGCCGGTGGGCGGCACCCATTCCCGCGAGGTCGACGTGCGCGTCATCGCCGCCACCCACAAGGACCTGGGCGAGATGGTGAAGCGCGGCGAGTTCCGCGAGGACCTCTTCTACCGCATCAACGTCATCCGCCTGCAGCTGCCGCCCCTGCGCGAGCGCAAGGACGACCTGCCCGTCCTCATCGACCATTTCCTGCGCAAGCACCACCGCGAGGGCCAGCGCGCGCGGGGCCTGGCGCCGGAGGCCCTGGGCATCCTGGGCGCGTACGCGTGGCCAGGGAACATCCGCGAGCTGGAGAACGAAATCGAGCGGCTGCTGGTGCTGGGAGGCGAGCTGGAGGTCATCCCCGCGGACCTGCTCTCCAGCCGCATCCGAGACGCCGTCGTCCCCGGCGGCGGGCCCTTCATCGCCCCGCGCGCGCACGGCAAGCTGCACGAGGCGGTGGAGTCCCTGGAGAAGGAGATGATCCACCAGGGCCTGGTGCGCACCCGCTACAACAAGAGCCGGCTGTCGCGCGAGCTGGGCATCAGCCGCTCCAACCTGCTCTTGAAAATCTCCCGCTACGGGCTGGACAAGGGCATCCCCGAGGGGCTGGACACGGAAGAGGTGGAGGCGTGAGCGCACCCCACGGACAGGCGGTCTCCTTCCGGCAGGACTCGCTGCGGGTGCCGGACGGCGCGGACCTGTACTACCAGGTGCGGGGGGACGGGGCCCCGGGCATGGTCCTGTGCGACGGCCTGGGCTGTGACGGCTTCGCCTGGAAGTACCTGCTGCCCTACCTGGGCCGGCGCCACCGCGTGCTGCGCTGGCACTACCGGGGCCACGGCAAGAGCACCGTCCCCACGGACCGCACGCGCATCGGCATGGCGTACACCTGCGACGACCTGGCGCGGGTGATGGACGCGGCGGGCATGGACAAGGCCGTCCTCTTCGGCCACTCCATGGGCGTGCAGGTGGCGCTGGAGTTCCATCGCCGCTACGCCCGGCGCGTGGAGGGGCTGGTGCTGGTGTGCGGCAGCTACGGCCTGCCGCTGGACACCTTCCATGACTCCACGATGCTCAAGCGCCTCTTCCCCACCTTGAGGGCCGCGGTGGAGCGCTTCCCCCGGCACACCGCGCGCATCGTGCACGGGGCGCTCACCACGGAATTGGTGGTGCAACTGGCCATCCGCCTGGAGATGAACCCGGACCTCATCGCCCGCAACGACCTGGCCCCCTACTTCACGCATCTGGCACGCATGGACCCCGTCGTCTTCGTGCGAACCCTGGATTCTCTGGCGAACCACACCGCCGAGGACCACCTGGACCACGTGGACGTGCCCACCCTGGTGGTCGCCGGGGAGAAGGACCGCTTCACCCCCGGCTGGCTGTCCCGGAAGATGGCCCAGCGCATCCCCTCCTCTGAGCTCCTGATGATTTCCGAGGGCACCCATACCGCCCCACTGGAAGTTCCAGGCTTGGTGGAGCTGCGGGTGGAGCGCTTCCTGAGGGAGCGGCTGGGAGTGGAGACCGCGGAAATTCCGCCAAAGGTGGGATAAGCGCCTAGCAGGCAGGGGGGCTGATTGTTTGCCTGCTGGACACCCGCCTTCATTGCAGGTGGGAAGCCCCCGGCATATAAGCCCCCGCCTTCCGGGTTCCGGTGGGATTGAGAAACCCCGTTCTGGGCGTCTCTCCTCGCACCTTCATTTCCGTTAGTTGGTCCTGATGATCTCTCGCGAAAACATTCGCAACGTCGCCATTGTCGCCCACGTCGACCACGGCAAGACCACCCTCGTCGACCACCTGCTCCGGCAGGCGGGGACCTTCCGCTCCAATGAGCACGTGGCCGAGCGGGTCATGGACTCGAACGACCTCGAGCGCGAGAAGGGCATCACCATCCTCGCGAAGAACACTGCCGTCTCCTACAAGGGGATGCAGATCAACATCATCGACACGCCGGGCCACGCCGACTTCGGTGGCGAAGTGGAGCGCGGTCTGCGCCTGGTCGATGGCGTCATCCTGCTGGTGGACGCCGCCGAAGGTCCCCTGCCCCAGACGCGCTTCGTGCTCACCAAGGCGCTGGCCATGGGCCTGAAGACCGTGCTGGTCATCAACAAGATCGACCGTCAGGACGCCCGGGCCAAGGAAGTGCTGGACCTGGTGTACTCGCTCTACATCGACCTGGGCGCGAACGAAGAGCAGCTGGAGATGCCCGTCCTCTACACCGTCGCCCGCCAGGGTCAGGCCTCCACGTCGCTGGACGTGCCGGGCAAGACGCTGGAGCCGCTGTACGACGCCATCATCAAGCACATCCCGCCCCCGCCCCCGCCCCCGGCGGAGCAGACGACGCTGCAGCTGCTCGTCGCCAACCTGGACTACGACGACTACGTCGGCCGTCTGGCGGTGGGTCGCGTGCAGGCGGGCCGCATCACCCCGAACATGCCCGTGTCCGTCGTCCGCGAGGGCGGCAAGGTGCAGCAGGGCAAGATCGTCAAGCTGTTCGGCTTCTCCGGCCTGAAGCGCCAGGAGATCCCGGACGCGGGCCCGGGTGAGATCGTCTCCATCGCGGGCATCGAGGAAATCAGCATCGGCGACACCATCGCGGACTTCGAGAAGCCCGTGGCGCTGCCGCGCATCACCGTGGACGAGCCCACGATGATGATGATCTTCAAGGTCAACGACGGGCCGCTGGCGGGCAAGGAGGGCAAGTACGTCACCTCCCGCAACCTGCGCGAGCGCCTGTACCGCGAGGCCTACCGCAACGTGGCCGTGCGCGTGGAGGACACCGCGACGCCGGACGCGTTCCGCGTGGTGGGCCGTGGCGAACTGGCGCTGGCGGTCATCATCGAGAACATGCGCCGCGAGGGCTACGAGCTCACGGCCTCCAACCCGGAGCCCATCACCAAGACGGTGGA
This sequence comes from Corallococcus sp. AB030, assembly GCF_003668965.1. NCBI lineage: Bacteria > Pseudomonadati > Myxococcota > Myxococcia > Myxococcales > Myxococcaceae > Corallococcus > Corallococcus sp. AB030. Next base: position 24,074 of record NZ_RAWQ01000111.1, on the reverse strand, counting down.
CGGTCAGCTCCACGAGCCCATGGAGCTGCTCTTCGCCGACGTGCCGGAGAACAGCGTGGGCGTGGTGACGGAGCGCCTGGGGCCCCGCAAGGGCCGCATGACGGACATGCAGCAGCTGGGCTCGGGCCGCACCCGCCTCCAGTTCCGCATCCCCGCGCGCGGCCTCATCGGGTTCCGCTCGGAGTTCCTCACCATCACGCGCGGTGAGGGCATCATGAGCAGCCAGTTCGACGGCTTCGAGCCGTGGTTCGGCTACATCCCGAAGCGCGCCAACGGCGCCATGGTCTCCGACCGCCTGGGCGACACGGTCCCGTACGCGCTGTTCAGCATCCAGGAGCGCGGCCAGCTCTTCATCGGCGCGGGCACCACCGTGTACGAGGGGATGATCATCGGCGAGAACGCGCACCCGTCCGAGCTCAACGTCAACTGCTGCCGCGAGAAGAAGCTCACCAACATCCGCGCCGCCGGCCGCGACGAGAACGTCATCCTCGTCCCGCCGCGCGAGATGGGGCTGGAGAAGGCCCTGGAGTGGATTGCCGACGACGAGCTCGTCGAGGTGACGCCCAAGTCCATCCGCATGCGCAAGAAGGCGCTGGCCGTGGGCGAGCGCTACCGCGCCGAGCGCGAGCGCAAGCGCGAAGAGCGCGCCGACGCGGAGTAGTCCTTCCGCGGAAGCGCCTGAAGCTTCCAGGGGCCGTCACCTGCGCACACGCGGGTGGCGGCCCCTTCTTCGTTCCGGCGTCAGAAGCCGAAGCGGACGAGCCGCGCGCGGTACGGCGTCGAGTTGCTCCTGTTCCCCTGGTCGTCCCAGCCCTTGAACTCCACGTCGTCCCAAAGCCGCTCTGTCTGGCCATTGACGGTGACGGCGTTGATCAACGGGAGGCTGATGGAGCCCACGTTGCGGCCCGCGAGCTGGTTGCCGGGATCCAGCGCCTCCTGCCGGCCCTGGGAGCAGCTGTCGGTGAAGTAGCAGCCCCGGTCACAGGTGGCCTTCGAGTTGTACGAGCCATGCTTGTTCCCAGCCACGTAGATGCGCGGCGCGCCCCGGTACGCCCCCGCGTACTCGAGCTGCGCGTAGCCGTACCAGCCTGACGCGTCGCACGCCGTCTCCAGGTGCGCGGCCAGGAAGGCCTGGTCCAGGTACCAGCGGCCGTCGGAGTAGTGCACGTCCAGCACCTGGAACTCGGAGTCCCCGTCGTGGGCGAAGACGTTGAAGATGCCCAGGCTGGGGATGCCGTGGTCCTCGTAGTACGCGGCCAGGTAGAAGATGCGCAGCGTGCGCAGGGCGGAGTTCAACGGCCGCGCCGCGAAGTACGGCCGGCGCGCCACGCCCTTCTCCCCCTGGGCAATCCACAGCGTGGGCATGAAGGCCGCGGCCACCTGGAGCTCGCAGCTGTCGCTCACGCCGTCGTGGTCCGCGTCCGGCGACTGGCCCCAGCACTCCTCCGCGGACGGCAGGTTCGGGATGCCCTGCGCGAGCGCGGGGACGGACAGCAACGACAGCACCAGCACCCACACACGCGCATGGGAACGGAGAACGGGGGTCATGTGATTACCTGGAAAGAACCGCGAGGGTGACTTTCAGGGTGAGCACACGAGCGACGGAGCTGAATCCGCCCGCCAGGCCGGGGCACCTGTCCGGCGTCGGTCGAAGCGGTAGTAGAAGCGCGCCAGGACACGCACGTCCTCGAGGAGGCGGCAAGGCGGGTGGAGTCGAACGCGGGCAAGCCTCGGGGCCTGCTGTATCCCCGCCCGGATCCCCGGCACTTCGAGCACGTCCGCGTCCTGCCCGCGGAGGACCTGCGCCCGTGGGTCGAGCACTTCTGGGCCGTGCGATGGGACCTGCGCGGACAGCCGCCCTACCTCCAGCAGAGCCTCAGCCACCCCTCCGTGCACTGGGCCTTCCAGGACGGCACGTCGCGCGTGGGAGGCCCGCACCCGGGCCGCTTCTCCATCACGCTGGAGGGGCTGGGCGGCGTGTTCAGCATCAAGTTCCGGCCCGGTGGCTTCTTCCCCTTCGTGGGGACGCCCGTGTCCGCCCTCACGCGACGAACCGCTTCACCCGGTGCGTTGCTGGGCCCGGAGGCGCTGGAACTGGAGGCGGCCATCCTCGCCACCGACGTCGCGCGAGACGCGGACCGCGAGCGCATCGCCCTGGCGGAGGCGTTCCTGCGGGCCCGCATGCCCGCGCCGGATCCGAACGTGGCGCTCGTGCAGGGGCTCGTCACGCGCATCCTGGAGGACCGCGCGGTGACGAAGGTGGAGGACCTGCTCACGCCCGGAGGCCCGGGCCTGCGCACGCTGCAGCGGCTGTTCAACCGCTACGTGGGCGTGAATCCCAAGTGGGTCATCCAGCGCTACCGCCTGCATGAAGCCGCGGAGCGGCTGCGCGAAACGCCACCTCCAGAGCTGGCGCGGCTGGCGCTGGAACTGGGCTACTTCGATCAGGCCCACTTCATCCGCGACTTCCGGCACATCGTGGGCTGCACACCCGCCGGATACGCCCGGCAGGCGGCGCGCTAGAACGTGTACTTCACGCGCGGGAACACCGCGAACGTCATGATGTTGGGCCCGAAGATGTAGCGCCCGAGCAGATCCGCGCCCACGGAGAAGTGGTCGAAGGACGTGGCGTACTCCACGCCCACGCCCAGGCCCGCGTTGAAGGCGTTGATGGAGCGGCCCGGGTCGCCCTGGTCCGGATCCACCGGCGTCGGGTCCAACCGCGTGTAGCCCGCCGCCACCTTGGGCGTCAGGTAGAAGCGGTTGGCCAGCCGCACGTGGTACGCGGCCGTCAGGTCGCCGAAGGCCACGGTGAAGTTGTCGGACAGGGCGCAGACGTTGGAGTCCGGCAGGTAGCCCGCGAAGCAGTTCTGCGCGGAGGAGCCCAGCGCGAAGTGGGCGCCCAACGACAGCCGCTCCGTCAAGTCATAGCCAATGCCCAACTGCACGTACGACTGCGCGTTGGAGTAGCTGTTCTCGCCGCCCACCGTGAAGAACACCCCGACGTCGGTCTCGGTGAAGAACCCCCGGCGCGGCTCGAACGGCACGCCCTCCGGCGGCGTGGCCCCCAGGGCCGGCGTCGCCAGCGCGAGCGCGGCCAACAGCAGCGACTTCCTCACGACTCCTCCCGTCACGTTGTCCTCCTGCTCCCTCGCACGCCTGGCAGCAGTGGCACGGACAGTAGTGACGCCCGGCACGAAACGGCAGCGGGGAAAAACGAAAATGGCGTGGACCGTTTCGTCCACGCCATTTCGGTCTTCCAGTCTACGAAGTGCGCCCCGGACTACTCAGCGGCGTCCGCACCCGAGGGCGAGAACAGCCAGGGGTACGTCACGTTCACCACGCCGCCGCCCTTGGGCTCCGGGAACTTCCAGCGGCGGATGCGGGAGATCATGCACTGCTCCGCGGGAGAGCTGCCCAGCGTGGACTCGGACACGCTGGCGTCCGCCACCGCGCCCGCCGGGTCGATGGTGAAGGCCACCGCGACCTTGCCGGCCAGCGACGGGTTCTTGTTCAGCTCCGACTCGTAGCAGTACTTGATCTCATTCTGGTGCCGCCGGATGACCTTGGCGATGACGTCCTTGTCCAGGCCGCCAATCACCGTCGTCTTGCCAGGGATGACCTTGGTGACGGACTTGCCACGGCCGCCCAGGTCGATGCCGCCGGATCCGCCCGTGCCCCGGCCATTGCCCTGGGTGCCCAGGCCGCCGATGCCCAGCGCCGTGCCGCCACCGCCGTTGCCCGTGCCGCGCGAACCCATGCCGCCCACGCCGTGCGCGTCACCCATGGCCGCGCCGCCCTTGAGGCCGCCCAGCGAGTTGTTGATGCCCGTGCCGATGCCGCCCGGACCGAACACGTCGGAAGCGCCACCCTTCATGCCCTTGAGCGCGCCGAGGAGACCCACCTTGCCCACCACCTGGCGGTCCTTCTCCTTCTTGGACTTGTCCACCACCTGGGTACCCGGCTTGGAGGGCGCGGCCTCCTCCTGCTTCGCCTCCTCCTTGCCGAACTTGCCCTCTTCGTCCTTGGCCTTGGCGCCCTCCTCCACGCCGGAGAGCTGGAGCTTCTTCGCCTCCACCTTCTTCTCCGGGGTGATGAGGAACTTGGCCACGCGCTGCTGGGACTCGAAGACGTCGTCCGCGGACTTCGTCTCCGTGTGCGGCGTCAGCAGCATGGCGGTGACGAACGCCGCCGCCGCGAGGATGCAGATGGCGGCGATCTTGAAGAAGCCGAAGTCGCGGTCCGAAAGCGACGTCGCCAGGATGGCCGGCGACGGCTTCACGTAGCGCATCACGAACGCCACCGTGCCCAGCGACACCTCCGCACGGTCATGCAGGCCCAGGGTGAAGAGCTGCTCCTGCTCCGACGCGGCGTTGTTGAGCTGGCCCGCGGCGCGCAGCGCGTCCTTCGTGCGGACATCGCCGTTGTTGGTGACGAAGACGCCAGAGCCCGCCGGAGCGCGCAGCTCCAGCTTGTCGCCCTTGCTCACCGCGAGCACGTGGCGCTTGCCCACCTGCGGAGAGAAGACGGTGAAGGTGTTCTTCGCGCCCTCGCCAATGGTGACCGGCGCGCCGTCCTTGAAGTGCTGGACCTCCAGCATCTGGTCGCCCCAGAGCATGGACACCTGGAGCACCTTCGCGTCCGGAGTCGGCTGCGCGTCCCGGGGCAGCGGCTCCTGCAGGTGCGGCGGAGGCTGCGGCTTGCGGGCCGCGGCCACCTGGGGAGGCGTGGCCTTGCGCGCCGCCACCGGAGGCGGCGGAGGGGCGAACACCGGGGTGGACGTCACGTGCTGGGACACCTGCGTGCCCAGCGCGCCCGCCGGAGCGGAGCGCGGCGTGCTCACCGTGCCCACCACGTTCGTGGGCGCCGCGTTCATCGCGGGCCGCTGAGGCGGAGCCTGCCGCATGTTGGGAGGCACCGGAGCCGAGTGGGCCACCGGAGGCGCTACCGGAGCCGCCGGGGGCATCACCGGGCGCTGCTGGAACACGCCGGGCTGCGCCACCGCCGCCGCCGGAGCCACCGGCCGGGGCACCTCACCGAAGAGCACCTCCACCCTTGATGTGCCCACCGTGAGCACGTCCCCGGGCTTGAGCGCCGTGGGGATGATGAGCTTCTGCCCGGACACCTGGGTGCCGCCTTCACTGCCCAGGTCGATGGCCGTCACGGAGCCATCGTTGTCCACCTTCAGCATCACGTGGAGGTTGGACACGCGCGGATCCTGAATCTTCACCGCCGCCTGGGCGCCCGACCCCACGATGACACTCTCCGCCTCCGAAACCGTCTCCTGGATGGAGCCGTCCGGGGTGGTGATCCGAAGCGTCAAACCGTTTTTTCTCGCCGCCGCCATGAAGTTCTTCCTTCTTCCCTTCCCGTCCCGAAAACGTTCAACGCCACCTGTGTCGTCTAGAGATTGTCCGCCGACTTCTGAAGCTCCGGGTCGAAGTTCTCCCGGACCTTGATGAGGCTTTGGAAATCCGTCTTCTTGCGGTTGAGGACGTAGGAGCCCTCCGGCTTGGTGAGCTCGCCCTCCACCGCCACATCCGTGAAATCAATCACCGTCTTCTTGCGGTACACGGTGCGATCCTCCTCCTGGATGATCTTCACCGAGTCCTTGCTGTCCTGCGCCAGGGCGGGAGCCGCCACCCCCAGCCCCCCCACCATCACCATCGCTGCCAGCAGTCGTTTCATGTGATGTCTCCGCCGAGGCCCGCTTCGCGAATTCCATTGCAGGGCTCGCACCAACTCCAAGTCCCTGGATTCTAAGGGAGCCGCCCGGTCGCTTGCACCTGGGCGGCTAAAGGCGGGAAGAAAGTTCTCATCCCTCCCGCCGGGACGACTGTTGTTTCTTCAGGGCGCCGGAGCAGGCGTCGGAGCCGTCTGTCCATTGCCGGACGCATCGTCGGACGCGGGGGCAGCCGGCTCTTCCGCCGGAGCCTCCTGCTCGGGAGCGCTGGTGTCCTGGGGCAGCTGGTTCATCACGGACGAGCCCGCGCCCCCGGTGGCGGCGGCGTCCTTCTTCGCCTCGCCCTCGGCCTCCGCGGTGGCGGCCGGAGCCGGCGCGGGCGGCGGGTTCTTGAGCATGTTCTGCAGGCCGTTCACCTTGGCGGTGATGAGCTGCTTGTCCTGATCCGTCGTGGACGACAGCTCCTTGCAGCGGTCCAGGAACGCGATGGCCTTCTCGAAGGCCGCGCGCTCGGTCGCGTACGCCCAGCCCGCGCCGCACACCGCCTCCGGCTTGTCCGCGGAGCGCGCGAGCACCTTCTCGAACGCCTCGCCCGCGGCGACGCCCTTCTTCGGATCCAGGCCCTTCTGCCCGTCCAGCGCGTACGCCAGGTACAGCTGGCCCTCCAGGCCGTCCGGCTCCAGGGACAGGGCCTTGGTGAAGGCCTTCTCCGCGCCCGCGTAGTCGCGGTAGCTCAGCGCCAGGGCGCCCAGGTTGAGGTGGCCGGGCGCGAAGGTGTCATCCAGCGACACGGCCTTCTGGAACTGGGCCAGGGCGCGCGGGCGGTCGTCCATCTTCAGGTAGATCATCCCCAGCGTGTTGGAGATGGCCGGGTCGTCCTGCGCCACCTTGCGCGCGTTGATGACCAGCAGCTCCGCCAGGCGGTACTGGCCCCGGTCGTACGCCACCAGCGCCAGCGTCTTGTACGCCTCCGGGTTGTCCTTGCTGCGCGCGAGCACGCGCCGGCCGGTGACCTCCGCCTCGTCCAGCTTGCCCGCCAGCCGGTACGTCGCGGCCAGCGCGTTGAGCACGGGCTCGTCGTGTTCATGGCCCGGCGTCTGGAGCGCCTTCATGTACAGCGACAGGGCCTCGTCCAGCTGGCCCGCGTGCCGGTGCATCAGCCCCAGGTTCATCACGGACGGCGTGTGCGCCGGGTTCAGGGCGAGCACCTGCTCGTACGCCACGCGGGCGTCGGCGGGGCGGCCCTGCTTCTCCGCGATGACGCCCAGGTTGAAGCGCGCGTTGAGCGCCTTGGGCTCGTGGGAGACGACGGCCTCGAAGCCCTTGCGAGCGGCGTCCAGGTCCCCGGCCTCGTAGGCCTTCAGGGCCTGCGCGAACTGGCCGTCCGCGTCGCCCTTGTCCGCCGGAGCGGAAGGAGGCGCGGCGGAGGGGACCGTGACTGCGGGCTTCTCCACCGCGTTCATCGCGACGGGCGTGGGCTTGGGGCCCGTGGCGCAGGCCGTGGTGAAGGCGAAGGCGAAGGCCCCCGCCAGGAACATGCGCTTGGTGCGAAAGCCGTTCATCCCCGTCGTCCCCATCCCCTTCAACTGGCTGCTGATGTCGATGCTGTGGTTCGTCTTCACGGCCGCACCCCCTCGAGCGACGCGGTGGGCTCGGACTTCGCGGGCTCCGAGCCCTCCGGCGTGGCGGCGGGCTTCGCGCCCTCGGCGGGCACCGCTTCCGGCGCGGCGGGCTTCGGCTCCACGGAGGCGCTGATGGGGCCGTTGAGGTCCTTCAGCACGCCCGAGGCGATGCGCGAATCACTGCTGCCCCGGTACGTCACCGGCCTCACCTGGGCGTAGGCACCCGGGCGCAGGCGGTTGATCTGATCCTGCGCGGCCAGGGTCCACTCGCTGTAGATGCCCAGCTCGTAGGCCTTCTGGAGACCCTTCTCCAGGGCCTCGCTGGACTTGTCCTCCAGCGGAAGCGCCAGGTTCTCCAGCTCGCTTCGGTACATGCTGAGCTGCTCTTCATCCAGACCGGAGGGGTCCGGCGAGTCCATGATGTTGCGAGCGAAGTCCGCGTACGCGAGGCCGATGCGGGTCAGCGCCGCGATGCCCCACTCGCCGGAGCCCGTGGCGAGCACCGCCGCGTACTCCTTCTCCACGCGCTGCATCTCCTTCTGCTTGTTCGTCAGGTCGCGGCGGATGGTGGAGACGCGCGTGAATTTGATGTCCGAGAAGCGCTTCCACGTGGGCTCCAGCGCCAGGAAGCGCGCGTGGCCGTACGCGTTGAGCACCGCGGTGTCCTTGCGCACGCCCTCCGCGAGCTTGTTCCAGCCGCGCACCAGCTCGTCCTGCGCCTTCTCCTGGCCGCGCACGTCCTTCAGCTTCTGGTACGAGAGCAGCTCGTGGTACCGCGCCAGGTACGCCTGCCCCGCGGCGGTGCGCGAGTCGCGGCCGTAGTCCTCCACGAACCGGTTGAAGGCGCGGGCCGCGTCGCCCCACTTCTTCTCCTTCTCCCAGACGAGGCCAATGGAGAAGGCCACCTGCGGCACGTCCTTGCGGTCCTTGAAGCGCGCCAGGTAGTTGTTCCAGGCGGTGACGGCCTTCTGGGACTCGCCCAGTCCGTCGTACCAGACGCCCGCGTTGAAGAGCGCGTCCGCCACCCACTCGCCCGCCGCGTCCACCTGCGCCTTGAGCTCGGCGGCCTTCTGCGCGCGCTTGGACTCCACGTCCTCCACTGCGCCCGGCGTGTCGTCCTTCTTCGCGACGGTGGTGGCCTTGGCCTTCTTGTCCTTGTCCTTCTTCGACTGAGTCTCGCGGGCCTTCACCGCCGCGTCGTACTCGGCCACGAAGGACTCGGACATCGCCGCGGCCTTCTTGAACTCGGCGACCTTCTCGTAGAGGCCGGACAGCGTGTAGCGCGTCTTCAGCTCGAAGCTGCTGTTCGGGTACTCCTTGAGGACGCGCTCGCCAGCGATGATGCCCTTGTCGACTTCACCGGCCTCCTGCGCGATGACCATCGCGTAGGTGAGCGCGCGGTCCGCGTTCTCCGACTTGGGGAACTCCGTCACGAAGGTGAGGAACTCCTCGGCGGCCTTCGCCGGGTTCTTCTCCTTCTTGTAGACGACCTCATCCACGTACTTGTACTGGCTGCCCTCCACCACGCGTGAGACGCGCAGGGCGAAGTCCGAACCGGGCTTGGACAGCTTCTTGTTGCCCAGGAACTTGCGCGAGAGCGTGTTGAGCTCCTGCCACTCCTCGCGGCTCTCCAGCACGTACATGGTCAGGTCCGCGGCGTCGCGCGAGCGGCGCTCCTCCGGGAACTTCTCGATGATCTCCCCGAAGCGGCGGGCCGCGTCCACGAAGTGCGCGCGGTCGTAGAGGATGACGGCCGCCTGGTAGCGCAGGTCGATCTCATCCTGGTTGCCCGGGTAGAGGTTGTTGTACGTGTCGCACGCGGCGACCAGCCGGTCCTCGAACTTCGTGAGCGCCTGCTCGGCCTGCTCCTTGGCGTCGCGCTTCACCAGCTTCTGCTTGGCGACGTCGCCCTTGTCCTTCTTCTCGTCGACCTTCTGGCCGTCCTTCAGGTCGCTCTTGGAGAGCTGGCCGCGTTCAATCTTGACCAGCTTGTCGTACGCGAGCACCGCGTTGTACGAGGCGCTCTTGCGGTAGGCCTCGTTGGAGACCTCCTTCGCGGAGTCGCGGTCCGGAATCTTGAACGCCACCACGGCGTCGTACTCACCGGCGGCGGCCTCCCACTCCTCCAGGGCCCAGAGGATTTCCGCGTAGAAGAAGCGGATGTTGAAGGCGGAGTCCGCCACGAACTCCGGGTTGTCGCTGGAGGCGAACGCGTCCACGTACTGCTTGTAGATGTCGCGCGCGAGCCGGTAGGTCTCCACCTGGCGCGTCTTCTGCGCCTCCTGGTGGTACTCGGTGACCATCACGCGCATGGCCTCTTCGGTGACGCTGAAGGCGTTGCGCAGCACGCCCGCGTTGCTGGCGTTGGAGGTCCACCACTCGCCACCCGGGCGGTAGAGGTCCACCATCCGCTTCATCTCCTTGCGGACCTGCTGGCGCTGGCGCAGGCCTTCGAACGCACGCACCACCGCCTGCTGGTACTCCGGCGCGTTCGCGCCCATGGGCGAGTCGTCGATGAGCGTGCGGTACACCAGGATGGCGCTGTCGAAGTGGCCCGCGTCCACCAGGCCCGCGGCCGTCTTCGCGAGCAGCCGGCCCTGGCGCCTGGCCGGAGCCTTCTGCTTGAAGTAGGCGAGCGCCTCCTTCGGCTGATCCAGCTGGACGTAGAAGACGGTGAGGTCGTTGAGGGCCTCCGTGCGCAGGTCGCCCAGCTCCTCGCCACGCTGGCTGGCGTAGTCCACCACCTCGTGGAGCTTCTTCAGGCCCGCGTCCAGGTCGCCCGCGTTGAAGTCACACCAGGACAGCTTGTAGGTGGCGTAGGCGTAGATCTTCGGAACGCCAGAGGCGCGCGCCTTCTCGTAGTTCTCCTTCGCGGGCGCGAGCTTGTTGTTCTCGAAGTAGTGGTTGCCCAGCTGGATGTACGCGTCCGGGACGAACTGCGACTTCGGGAAGTCGCGGATCAGCTCCTCGTAGCGCGCCACCGCGTCCGCGCGGCGGTTGAGATCGTAGAGGTTGTAGCCCAGGGAGAAGAGGACCTCGTCGCGGGCCGGGTAGTCCGGGTACTCGCTGAGGATGGCCTCGTAGATGCGCATCGTCTCCGCGCGGTAGCGCTCGGAGTCGCGGTGGTCCTGCTCCGGCGCGGTCGCCTTCTCACCGCGCGCCACGGCGGCGTCGTAGGCCTTCTCCGCCGTGAGGAACTTCTCCATCTCCAGCTGGTAGAGGTACTTGGACTTCTCCCAGTAGAGCTCCGACAGGCGGTACTGCATCTCCGCCTTCTGCGTGGAGGTCTCCTGCAGCTTGGGGATGAGGCGCTTGAAGCCTTCAATGGCCTCGTCGCGCTTCTTGTCCGCGAGCGCGTCCTTCTTGGAGTCCGCGATGCGCGGCATGTCCGCGAACTTGGCCGTGGCGGGCTTCACCCGCGCCGGGCCCTTGCGCATGTCCTGGGGTGCCACGCCGGGCGGCAGCTCCGCCTTCTTCGCCTCCTCCTTGTCCTTCTTGCTCGCGGCCTCGGCCTTCCTGGCCGCTGCCTTCGAAGAGGACTTCTTCGTCGCCACCTTCCGCGGCGGTGCCGTCTCCTCCGCCGCCTCCCCCACCCCACCAGCCGCGAGCGCGACGCCCACCGCCAGTGCACCGAACCGAAGAACCACCTTCATGCGAGCTCCTGGAGAACCGCGCCTCGCCTACTTGGGAAAACTTCTGCCCAATTGGGAGGGACGACGGAAAGTAGACGCGGGTACCCAGATTGAGAAGTGGCCCGGAACGTGCCTTGTGCCCCGGCGTACGCGATCACGCCGAGCCACCTTCCAGGACTCAACATCACGCGAAGAGGCCCCGTCCTCCGTGACAAACGCACGGTGGAGGGGCCTCTTTGGGGTGCTGCTCCTGGCGGCCGGGTGCGCCCGGCTCCTACTTGCCTACTTCTCCTGCCGTGCGGGGCAGCCCCGCTTGAGCGTGTACTGGTAGTAGCCGATCTCGTCGATCCAGAACTCGCCCTGGAAGCGCCAGTAGTTCCACGCCGCGCCGGGCATCTTCGGGCGGTAGAGCGTCTGGCGGGTGAGCAGCGCCTTCTGGTCCACGCCCTCGGAGAAGAGGTCCTTCTCATCCAGCGCGGTCTGCACGCGGATGATCTCCGCCTGGTCGGAGAAGGTGCGGAGGTTGTCCGCGGCCTCCTTGATGCGGTTCTTCGCCAGCGTGCCGCCCACCTGGAGCAGCGTGGTGCGGATGTCCTCGAGCGACGCCACCGTCTGCGCGGCGAACGGCGTCCCGCGCCACGGGCCTTCACTGATGGCGCGCTTCTCCTGGTCCACGCGCGACAGGGTCCGCATCACTTCACGGATGCGCTCGTTGTTGCGGATCCACAGGTAGACGGCGCGCGGCAGGCGGCGGTTCTCGGAGGCCACCAGGTTGAAGGCCTGGATGGGCGCCACGTCCTCGCCGGTGAAGGGCTCCAGCTGCTTCGCCATGGGGCCGTAGCGCTCGTCGAACGCGGCGAGCGTCGTCTTCACCTCGTCGTAGAGGCACGAGTAGTAATAGACGGTCGCCTTGAGGATCCACGACTCGGGCTGGAAGGCACCCTCGAACTGCGGCGCGTGCAGCGCCTGGAGGCTGCCCAGCGCGCCGCCGAAGTCCTCGTTCTGGAAGCGGGCGAAGCCGTTCTCGAACAGGGCCTGGTCCCAGAAGCGCGCGTAGCGGGGCACGCCTTCGTACGCCTTCACCGCGTCCGCGTACTCGCCCCGGCGGTAGTGCACGCGGCCCAGCGCCAGCAGCGCCAGCTCGCGCGTCTCCGGCAGCTCCACCTGCGGCTCCCGGGTGTTGAGCACGGCCTGGAACGCGGCGATGGCCTCCTTGTCCAGCGTCTCCCCTTCCCCGGGACGCCCCGGGAAGCGCGGGTCCGCGAGCACCGTGCCCAGCAGGTAGCGGGCCTTCGCGTAGACGCGGCTGTCCGCGGGCACGGCCTCCAGGAGCGAGCGGGACTCCTCGAAGCGCATGCGGCGCTGGCTGGCGGTGCCGACCAGGTAGTTGATGCGCGCCAGCACCTCCTTGGGCAGCGTGACCCAGCGGTCGCGCACCTCGTCGGTGTAGGCCTGGTTGAGGATGCTGGGGATGAGGTTCTGCTCATCCAGCCGCTGCTGCATGTCCACCAGCCCCTCGATGGCCTTGAGGTACGAGGGGTGCGTGGGGCCGGCGTTGACGATGGCCGCGTAGGAGATGAAGGCCGCGACGGGCAGGTCCTTCTTGGCGAAGGTCTGCGCCAGGTAGAACTCGGCCTTGCCCTTCAGGTCCGCGTCCTCCCCTTCCGCCAGCCGCGCGAAGAGGGGGGCCGCGGTGTCGAGCTTGCCTTCGTTGAAGGCGGAGAGCGCGCGGTTGTAGGTGCCCACGTCCTGCTGGGCGAGGGCCACCGGGGACACGGCGAGGGGCCCGAGGACGACGAGGAGTCGGAGCAGTCGGGACATGGTTAGAAGAGCACCGAGAAGCCAGCGTAGAAGCTGACGTTGTTGAGGACGTCCGACGAAGGCTCGGCGACGAGGTCCCTCCCGAGGATGATGTCCTCGCGGTAGTTCTTCTTCGTCTTCGGGTCCACGCCGTCGAACTTCGCCACCTTGCAGCTGCCGCTCAGGCTGAGACCGTCGAAGGGCTGGTTGGCGGCACGCGCGGCCTCCAGCGCCTCGAAGTCCGCCAGGTTGCAGCCATCCACCTTGTCCACGCGCGCGGTGTAGATGAGGTCGCGCACCTCCAGGCGCAGGGCGTAGTGCTCACCGAACTGCACGCGGAAGCCGCCGCCCACCTCCCCCAGGAACTTGTTGCCCGTGTCGCCGAAGCGCGCGGGCACCTGGAACGTCTGCCCCTCCACCTCGTTCGCCACTTCCGGGCGGATGAGGTGGCGCGTCTTGCCGATGCCCGCGCCGCCACTGAGCACCACGCTGAACTGCGCCAGCGAGTTGTTGAAGAAGGCGAACTTGCCGTAGAGCGGCGTGACTTCGACGCCCGCGTACGCGCCCCACTGGAGCAGGAGCGACGACGCGGCCTGGGCCTGCTCGCGTACCTTGTCGATGAGCTCCAGGTTGAAGTCGCTCTCGTCGGAGTACCAGTTGTACTGGCCGCCCACCTGGAGGGCGAAGTTCTCCTGCAGGTGGTAGACGTAGTTCAGCCCGGTGCCCACGTGGTTGGTGAACTTGCCGTTCACCTGCACGACGCCGGGGTACAGCACCAGCTCGTGCTTGCCCTCGTCCGCGAAGCGCTTCTTCTGGACGATGTGGACGTTGACGTTCGGGTTGTAGAGCGGCGCGCCATTCACCAGCCGCTGCTGCTGCGCGTCCGTGGTGCGCGGCGCTTCACCGGTGTCCAGCACCGGCGCGTCCGTGGTCGGAGTGGCCGCTGGAGCCTGCACACTGGAGGGCTCGGAGGCCGGCGCGCTGTCCGCGTCGCCCTCACCGGTGACGGCGGGCGCGGACGGCGTCGCCGGCGCGGCTTCAGGAATGGACTGGGGCACTGCCGGCGCGTCGCGCTCGGTGCGCTGGCGCTCCGGCGGTTCAGCCGGTGAAGGAGAGGCCGGCGCGGTCGCATCCGGCCCCGGAGCGGCCGGCGGCTGCGCCGGGGAGGCGCCTTGCGCGAACGCGAGGGCAGGCACCGCGGCGACGAGGAGCGCGATGGAACGGAAGGGTCGCATAGGAATGGGTCAGAACGAGAAGGTGTAGCCGAGGTCGAACTGCACCAGGTGCGTGAGGCCCGGGCTGCCGGCGGGCTCGCCGGTGGGATTGCCGGCCTCCCAGTCGTCGCGCAGCAGGTTCACGCGGTAGCTGTCCTTGAAGATCCAGTCGCGCAGCTCCAGCCGGATGCCGTGCTGCTCCTTGATGAAGAAGCGGAAGCCCAGCGCGGCGGACACCACCGGCGCCACGCGCGACTCCTTCACCCAGTAGTTCTCCGTGGCGCTGCCCCGGTCATCCACGGCCGTGCGGTTGTCACAGACGCCCGCGGCCCGGTCCACCACCTGGGAGCACTGGATGACGGACTGGCGCTTCAGGTTGGTGAGGCCGCCGCCCGCCCAGAGGTACGTCTGGAAGTGCACCGGGATGTCCGCGACGAGGCTGATCTTCCCGTAGATGGGAGCCCACCGCGCGCCAACGACGCCGTGCAGGCCCATCCGCCACATGTCCTCCAGCTCGTCCGTGACGCGCTTGTCCTCGCGGTCCAGGAAGGACTCGGAGATGGAGCGCGCCAGGCCCGTGTGGCGGCTGACGGCGTAGCCCGCGCGCGCCTCCAGCGCGAACGTGTCGAACAGGTTGTAGGCCAGCCCAACGTCGAAGAAGTAGTGCGCCGTCAGGTGCGTCTGCACTGGCAGGCCCACGGACAGGGACAGCTCCGGATGGCCCGCGGGCTTGTAGAGCCGGTTGCGGACGACCGCCGAGTCCAGGACGCCGTCTTCCTGTGCGGCGGCGCCGAGAGCCGTCAGCGAGAGGCTCAGCGCGGCGAAGACGCGAAGCGTGCGTGCGTTCATATCTCCTGCCCGGCCCGGGGGTGGGCCGTTGGGTGATCCGGATGGCAACCCGTCTGCTTGGACGGCGAGGCTCCGGCGTGGGACAGCGATGTGAGCACGGCGCCCATTCACCGCAAGCGGATCCCAGCGGCAGTCGGTAAAGTTTTCGCCCTTTGTCCCCAGGGCGACCAGCACTCAACGTTTCCACGGGGATACGCGGCCTCAGGCCCCGCACGCACGCGCGGACACCGCACCCGGAAACGACGAACGCCCCGCCCAGCAACCCGAAGGTGCTGGAAGCGGGGCGTCTGACGGGGCGCGGTGAAGCGCCCCGGCGTCAGTGGCTGCGAATCAGCGCGCGGCCTTGTGCTGCGCGCGCATGGCCACCTTGATGGAGGGGCGCACGATGACGATGCCGTCGTTGTGGCCGGCGACCGCGCCCTTCACGAGCACGAGGCCCTTCTCCACGTCCACGTCCACCACGGTCAGGTTCTGCGTGGTGACGCGGTCGACGCCGTAGTGACCCGGCATCTTCTTGTTCGGGTACGTACGGCCCGGCGTCTTACGCTGACCGATGGCGCCCGGGTGACGCTGATACTCGTGCGTACCGTGGGTCTTGGTCTGCGAACCCTTGAAGCTCCAGCGGCGCATGACGCCGGAGAAGCCGCGACCCTTGGTCACGCCGGTGACGTCCACCAGCTCGCCCTTGGTGAACATGTCCGCCTTGACGGCGTCGCCCACGTTGAAGCCCGCGGCCTCCTCGGCCGTGACGCGGAACTCGCGCAGGTGGCGGCGCGGCGTGGCGCTGGCCTTCTTGAAGAAGCCGAGCTGCGGCTTGTTCAAGAGCTTCTCGCGAATCTCGCCGAAGCCCACGGTCACCGCGGAGTACTCATCCTTCTCCGGGGTGCGCTTGCCGACCACCAGACAGGTGTTGACGTCGATGACCGTCACCGGAACGAGGTTGCCCTCGTCGTTGAACACCTGGGTCATGCCGATCTTCTTGCCAATCAGACCCTTCACGTCGTCCTCACAGCGAGCGCCCGTGGCGCTGAAAGCCCAATGAATTCAATGAACTGGCCTACACGCGTACCCGCGGCCGCCAGGAAGCGGCGCAAGATAGCAAACATGTCCCCTACGTCAAGCACCAAGGGTGGGCGTACCCCTCACTGCGCGACATCCAACCGCGGGTAGAAGGGGTTGAGCTGCCCGTCCGCGATGCGCTGGGCATACACCTCTTCGCCGAGGAGGAACAGGGCCTGATCCAGATAATCTTCCGCGCCCTTGATCTCCTCCTCCTTGGTGGCGATGGCCTGGTCGAGCTCCGCCATCCGGGCGTCGTGCTGCGTCTTCTGCTCTTCCGCGGCGTCCTCCAGCTCGATCAGGCGCTTGTGCGCCAGGATGCCGGCCGCGCCGGGCTGGCCGGGGGTGGGCGTGAGGGAGGCCGCCAGCTGGGATTCCCAGTCCTCCACCTCGCGCGCCAGGCGCATCTGGGCGATGCGGTTCTTCTTGAGGTTCTGCTTGGCGGCGTCCAGCTTCACCGGATCCTGGGTGGTCATCTCCAGGTCCGCGAGCTTCGCCTCCAGCTTCTTCAGGCCCACGATGGCGTAGCGCAGGTCGGCGCGGCGGGTGGCCAGCGTCTTGCGGAGCCCCTTCACCTTGCCTTCCACCGCCGTCACGGCCTTCTGGAAACGGCCGGTGATCTCCTTCTGGGCGCCGCAGTCGTCCTCATGCTGCGCCAGGAAGTCCTGATAGGCCACGTCCTCGTCGTTCATCTCCGCTTCCAGCGCCGCCAGCTCGTCCCGGCGCGCCTCCAGCACCTCTTCGGCGCGGTAGACGCGTTCCATGGAGCGGGGGCAGTTCGGCTTGCCCGGGAGGACGTCCCGGGCCAGGTCGCCGAGCTGGAAGATGAGATCGTTGTAGCTCTCCTTCGCCATGGGCGGATTCATACGCCCAAGACGCCGGGACTGTCACCGACCGAGCGCATTCCCCGCGCCCGGCCCTCTTTCCGCCCCCTCAGGAATCCGCGGGAGCCGCGACGGCCTGGGACTCGCCCCGCCGCACCGCCGCCAGGGCTCCTTCCGCCAGGGCGAGCAGCTCCCGGGCCCGGTCCTGCTCCTCGGTCCGGTTCAGCTCGCAGACCCAGGCGGATGACAGGTCCGCGTGCTGGCGCGCCATCTCCGCGGTTGTCTCGTAGCGCGCGGCCGATGCGCGAGCGAAGGCCCCCTCCCGGCGCAGCTCGAGCACCGTGTCCGGATCCAGATCGATTTCCTCTGGAGGCACCGGCAACGGCCCTCGTCCCAGCGCCGCCAGGCGGGCCAGGAGCCGTGATGCATGGGCGCGGCAGAAGGCGGCCAGCACCATCAGGCGCGCCCGGACCCGCGCGTCGTTCATGCGCTCCGCCAGCCCCGTCATACGGCGGGCCGACACCACTTCTGCCTCCCACGCGGCGGCCAGTGCGGCTGCCAGCCGGGTATGCCTCGCTCCCATCAGCGTCCCTCCCCCACCCTCGTGAGACGCAAGCTAGGAACGCTGTTGGTGCAATTCAACCGACCGCGCGGGCAACCATCCAATAAAGCCCCACTCCCGCGAGGCCAATGGACGACAGGCGCACAACCCTCGAGTGCAGACGGGGCCTGCGCTGAACGATTCGCAGCACGGGAACCAGGAAGGCCACCACCACCGCCTGCCCCATCTCCACCCCCAGGTTGAAGCCCAGGAGCGCCGGCACCGCGTCCGTCCCCAACCCATAGCCGCCGAGCACGCTCGCGAAGCCCAGCCCATGCACCAGGCCGAACAGGAAGGTCAGGCCCGCGCGGTGCCCGTGCTGGCGCAAGAGCAGGTTCTCCAGCGCCATGTAGAGGATGGAAGCGGCGATCGCGGCCTCGGCCCACCGCGTGCCCCGCGCGCCCAGCGTCACCACGCCCAGGGCCGTGAGCCCGAGCGTCAGCGAGTGCGCCAGCGTGAAGGACGTCACCAACAAGAGGATCCGCCGGAACGAACCGCCCACCAGCAGCACCGCCAGGAGGAACAGGAGATGATCCGCTCCGGCCAGGATGTGGCGGATGCCCTCGCCCACCCAGCCGGCGAAGCCGTCCACCGCTCCGGGCGCGACCTCTATTTCGTGGGCGTGGGCGGCGGCCGGGCCCAGCAGGAGCAGGGCCAGCAACACCACCCGGACCGGGGGGAACGGCTTCATCGCGCGAAGGAGCCTGCCCTCCGCGCGCCCTGCCCGTCCACTACTCGTGCACGAACTCCAGCTGCACCTGGTGGCGGCCCGAAAGCCCGCCGTGGTGCGCGCCGCAGCGCGGACAGACCATCGGCAGATCCCACTCCCACTGGGCCTGCACCTCGTCCCCGCAGCAGACCATGGGGAGCGTGCGCAGCATCTCCTCGTCCGGAGGCAGCGGCCGGGGCAGCGGCTCCGGCGCCACGGAGATGAAGGTGGGCCGCGGGTTCTGGGACAGCGTGCGCTGCACGTACGCCAGCTGCTCGTACCGCACGTGGTTCGCCCACGCGCGCGCCATCTGCTCCACGTGCGCGGACTGATCCGGCGTCAGCCACGCGTCCGGCAGCGCGCGGTGGCCGCAGTACAGGCAGTGCCACGCGGGCAGCTCCTCGGGCGTGTACGCCTCGTGGAGGTTTTCGAAGGGGAAGTAGCCCGCGAGCAGCCGCTGCAGCATCCCCGCGTCGTGGCGGCTGGGCCGCGTCTTGAAGGAGCGCTGGCAGCGGGGACATTCGCGCCGCACGAAGCCCGCCTTGTCCCGCGGCAGCTCCAGCCACGCCATGTCCAGCTCCGGCAGGTTCATGCCAGCCCCCGCCGGCGCCCCAGCGACGCGACGGCCAGCACGAACGCGATGAGCGAGAACACCAGGAGCAGGTGCACCCACTGCCCCTCCGTTGAACCGGTGATCAGCCCCATCACCCACAACACCATCAAGATGATGCCCATGGTCCAGTACACGCCACGCCTCCCGCCACACAGGGCCTCGGATAATCAGACCGGGCGCAAGCTAGGAACGCGGAGGCACCGCGGCAACAGGTGGAGCTTTCTGCAGGGTCAGGTTGGGAAACAAACTTCCCAGGCCGGGCATTTTTTCCGGATGCCGAGGGCCCTGCCGGTCCTGTTTCAGCCCCTCTCTTAAGGATCCGTGAGGCAGCTGGCGCACGCTACGTACGCTGGCACGTTGCCTGCTTAGCCGCTGGGTGTGGGCGAGTCAGCGGGCGCGTGTGGTCGGGCGCCAGGGGAGGGCGTGATGAGGGGTTGGACGGTGGCGATGGCGGCGGCGGTGGTGCTGATGGGGACGAACGCGGTGGCGTTCCCGGTGCAGGTTCCGGTGGGTGCGCAGGGGGAAGCGCCGGACGTCGCGGCCCTGAGGGCGCAGCTGGCGGAGAAGGACGCACAGCTCAAGGCCGCCCTGGCCCGGTTGCAGCACTATGAGGACGAGGCGGACTACCTCCGCGCGGAGCAGATGGGCGTGGCCGAGGCCGTGCGCGCCTCCGGGCTCCCGGAGCGGCAGCAGCGCCGGCTGGCGGTCTCCATCGTCCGCGAGGCGGAGCGCAACAACCTGGATCCGCTGCTGGTGGTGGCGCTGATCCGCTGCGAGTCGTCCTTCAACAACTACGCGGTGTCCGGCGTGGGCGCCATGGGCCTCATGCAGGTGATGCCGGACACGGGCAAGTACCTGGCGGAGAAGTCCGGCTGGCGGCTGGGCCGCCACACCAACCTGTTCGACTTCGAGACGAACGTGAACCTGGGCACCGCGTACCTGGCGGACCTCATCAGCCGCTTCGGCTCCGTGGAGGGCGCGCTCGTCGCCTACAACGCAGGCCCGGGGCTGGCCAAGCGCATCCTGGCCAAGAAGGAAAACCGGGTGAAGTTCATGGCCGGTTACCCCGCCAAGGTCGTGAAGGAGTTCCGCAAGCTGAAGGCCCAGCAGGAGCGCGCCATCAGCCTTCGTGCCGAGCAGCCGACAGCCGACCGCAAGGGTTGACCGCTGCGTGACATGCGCTCCGCCCGGTCGCCAACACTCCAGCCGAAGTTGCATGCCCGGCACTGACCTGATCGCCGGTGAAGATGCACTGTCCGGCTCCGGCTGTGCACCCCCACCCCGCGGTGGGAACCCGGACCACCCCTGTGGTCCGGAAACGTGCGGCAGCCGCCATCACATCGCGGGTGGCACACACGTGCACACCTTAGCGGGAGCGCGGATCATGACGGGGCTTCAGATTCATCGGGAGGAGGAGGCGGCGGGTCGGATCACGCTGCGCCTGGAAGGAACGCTGGACGGCCGCACGGCCCAGGAGCTGCGCAACTCGCTCCAGGCGCTGGGCCAGAGCGAGGTGGTCCTGGACTTCGCGCACCTGCGTGAGTTCAAGGACAGCGCGGTGGGCATCCTGACCCACGGCCTGAAGGACGGCGCCGTGCAGCTGCGCGGGCTGGCGACGCACCACGAGCGGATGTTCCGCTACTTCGGCGTGCTGGCCTCGCCGACGACGCACCGGGCGTACTACACGCCCGAGGACATCCTCTCCGTCTGAGGATGAAGGGCCCTCCGGGCCGTGTGCATCCCCGGCAAGTGCCCGCGCCTCCAAGGCAAGCGGGCATCCGGCGTGGAACACGGGCGGCCTGGAGGGGTGCCGGCGGGCGTTTGCCTGGGCTAGAGTCCGCGCCCAGATGACCCAGCCCGCTCGCGTCCTCGGTCCAGTTCCCTCCCCTGCTTCCGCGCGCGCGGTGATGGAGCGGCTCGCCGCCCAGCTTGGCCGAGCCGTGCAGGGAAAACCGGAGGAGGTGCGGCGCGTCGTCACCTGCGTGGTGGCCGGCGGGCACCTGCTCCTGGAGGACATGCCCGGCGTGGGCAAGACGACGCTGGCGGAGGCCCTGGCCCGAGCGTGCGCCCTGTCCTTCGCTCGCATCCAGTTCACCGCGGACCTGCTGCCGGCGGACATCCTGGGCGCGCAGGTGTTCCACGCGCAGACGGCCACCTTCTCCTTCCGGCCCGGGCCGCTGTTCCGGCAGCTGGTGCTTGCGGACGAGCTCAACCGCGCGCCCCCGCGCACCCAGTCCGCGCTCCTGGAGGGCATGGCCCAGGGCCAGGTGTCGCTGGACGGGCAGACCCACGCGCTGCCCTCGCCCTTCACGGTGGTGGCCACCCAGAACCCGGTGGACTTCTCCGGCACCTATCCGCTGCCGGACTCGCAGCTGGATCGCTTCCTCGTGCGCCTGTCCCTGGGCCACCCGGCACCGGACGTGGAGGCGCGCCTGCTCACCACGCGCGGCGCGGCGTCCCCGCTGCCGTCG
The DNA here is from genome assembly GCF_003668965.1 of Corallococcus sp. AB030. Lineage (NCBI taxonomy): Bacteria > Pseudomonadati > Myxococcota > Myxococcia > Myxococcales > Myxococcaceae > Corallococcus > Corallococcus sp. AB030. Next base: position 2,997 of record NZ_RAWQ01000111.1, on the reverse strand, counting down.
GTGGAGGCGGTGACGGGGCCGGAGGAGCTGGCGTCGCTGCGTGAGTTCACCCAGGACGTGAAGCTGGACGCGACGGTGGCGGACTACGTGGTGCGGCTGGCTCGGGCCACGCGCGAGCACGGCGACCTGGAGCGCGGCGCGTCCACCCGCGCGGTGCTGGCGCTGGGGTCCGCGGCCCGGGCGCAGGCTTTGTGGGAAGGGCGCGACTTCGTCACCCCCGGTGACGTGCGCGCCATGATGGTGCCCTGCTGGGCGCACCGCGTGCTCTTGAGGAGCGCCGTGCAGGGCGTGTCCGCGCGGGACGAGGCAGCGCACCTGGTGGAGGAGATCGCCCGCAAGGTGGCGGCGCCCCGGTGAAGGCCCCTGCCCGCCCCCCACTCAAGGCGCGGCTGCGCGCCCTCCTTCGTCCGCCGCGCACGCTGTCGGTGACGAAGACGGGCCGCACGTACCTGGTGGTGACGTTCGGCGTGGGGCTGGGCGCGCTCAACACGGGCAACAACCTGCTCTACCTGCTGCTGGGCCTGCTGCTCAGCATGGTGGTGGTGTCCGGCGTGCTGTCGGAGCGCTGCCTGCGCGACCTGACGGTGCGCCGGGTGGGCGCGGACGCGGCCTTCGCGCGCGAGCCCTTCGCCTACCGCTGGGCGGTATCGCGCAAGAAGGGGCACGGCTTCGCGCTGACGTTCTCCGAGGACCTCTCCCCGCTCACCGGCACCGGGAAGCTGGGGCACCTGTCCGCGGGCAAGGAGCACATCGTCCGGGCGGACCTGGCCGCGCCACACCGGGGGCCCGTGCGCCTGTCCGGCGTGCGCGTCACCACCACGTGGCCCCTGGGCCTGTTCGCCAAGACGCGCGTGTTCTCCCTGGAGGGAACGCTGCTCGTGTATCCGCGCCGTGGCTACGCCTGCAAGGAACCGGGGCCCGCGGAGAAGGGCCCCCGGGGCGAGTCAGGCAGCCCGCGCCACCTTGACGGCACCGGCGACGTGGCGGGCCTGCGCGAGCTTGCCCCGAACGAGGACGCGCGCCGCATCCACTGGCTGAAGAGCGCCGCGGCGGGGCGACTCCTGAAGGTGGAGCGCGAGCGCGAGGAGCGCCGCATCTGGAAGCTCGCGCTGGAGACGGGCCTCACGGGTGACGCGCTGGAGCGCCGGTGTGAAGAGGTCGCCGCCCAGGCGCACCAACTGCTGGACGCGGGACATGAGGTCGGCCTCCAGTTGCCGGAGCGCGCACTGCGGCCCGCGGCGGGGGCTTCGCAGGAGCGGCGCATCCTCCAGGCGCTCGCGTGGGTGGGCTTCGAGGGCGTGGACGCAGGGACGGACTCCCGGGAGGCGGCGTGAAGCGCCCCTTGAGGCTGCGGCTCGCCCTGCGCGACCTGGCGGTGGGCTTCGCCTTCGCCGCGATGGCCATGTCCGGCCAGCTGCCCGTGTGGGTGCTGGGCGTCTTCATCGGAGCGCTGGTGCTGGCGCTGTGCGACGTGCGGCTCGTCGCGCGCTTCTCCCGCCTGTCCGCGCTGGGGCTGCTGATCGCCGCGGTGCTCCTGGGCCTCCAGCTGACGGCCGGCGCGATGAACGCGGTGGTGGCGGCGTGCGCCTTCGCGAGCCTCATCGCCGCGCAGCGGATGCTGTCCACGCCGGACGCCGCGGCGGAGGGACAGACGCACCTGACGGGCCTCTTGATGGTGGCCGGTGGCGCGGCGCTGTCGGGCGACATGACGTACGCGCTGTGCCTCATCGCCTTCGGGGTGCTGGCCAGCCTGGCGCTGGCGCTGGGCGTGGTGGAGGCGGCGGTGCCAGACGGCGAGCCCGTGCCGGTGCGCGCGGTGCTGCGGCCGCTGTCCGTGGGCGTGATGTTCGCGGTGGCTGGCGCGGTGGCGTTCTTCGTCCTCTTCCCCCGCCTCAACTGGGCCATGGTGGGGCCGCGTTCGGCGCCGGGCTTCGGCGCGGTGAGCAGCGCGGGCTACTCCAACACCGTGCGGCTGGGCGGCGCGGGCACCATCAAGGGCAACCCGCGCGTGGTGCTGCGCGCCACGCTCACGCCGGATCCGGGCCGCGAAGCGCTGGACGCCTACTGGGTGGGCCGCACCTACGACACCTTCGACGGCATGGAGTGGACGAACGTCGTCGGCGCGCAGCAGACGGAGCGGCAGATCACCCTGCGCCCCGCCAGCGACACGCTCCTCCACCAGCGCATCGAGCTGCTGCCCGCGTACGGCGCCCGCACGCTGATTGCCCTGGAGACGCCCTCGCGCCTGGGCAACGCCATGGCGCACACGCCCACCGGCACCCGGAACAGCCCGGTGCAGCTCCAGGGCGGGGGCGAGGTGCGCTTCACCGTCACCGCGCCCTCGTACACCTACGAAGCCTACAGCCTGCCGCCGGACGCGACGAAGGGCATGTCCGACGGCCTGGTCCAGGTGGAGCGCGACCAACTCCTGGCGCTGCCCGAGCACCTGGACGCGCGCGTCGCACAGCTCGCGGCGCAGGTGCTCCAGGGAGAGAAGGAGCCGCTGGCCGCCGCGCGCAAGCTCGCCACCTTCCTGCAGCGCGACTACGGGTACACGCTGGAGCAGGCAGGCACGCCGGAGGATCCGCTGGCGGAGTTCCTCTTCGTGCGCAAGGCAGGCCACTGCGAGCACTTCGCCACCGCGCTCACGCTGATGCTGCGCACACAGGGCATCGGGGCGCGGCTCGCCACGGGCTTCTATGGCGGCGCGCGCATGGACGGCGGCTACCTGGTGCGCGCGGGCGACGCGCACGCCTGGACGCACGTGCTCGTCCCTGGGCGAGGCTTCGTCACCGTGGACGCGACGCCCCCGTCGAACCGCACGAGCCAGGGCTCCGTGCTGCTGGAGAAGGTGCTCGCGCTCTATGAAGCGGTGGAGTCGCGCTGGCGCAACTCCGTCGTCGACTACTCCTTCCGCGACCAGTTCGAGCTGGCGAGCGCCCTGGTCCGCCCGCCGCGCCGTGCGCCCGGCGCCCCCGCCAACGAAGGCCCCAGCCG